>JALHTD010000002.1 GCA_022865555.1 Thermoanaerobaculaceae bacterium
CCGCGAAGGAGCTGGCGCACCTGAGGCTCGAGCCGTGCGAGGTCGATGCCTGCCGCGAGCTGCTCGAGGCCCGGGACACGCCGGGCTCCCTCAGAGCCGAGCGCGCGAAGATCCTGCTTCACGCGGCCGCGCTGCGCATCCGGCTGGACGACGAGGCTCGCGAGATCGACCGCCTCCAGAAGCGGGGCTCGGAGCACTTCCCCGAGGCGCTTGAGCGCGCCTCGCAGTCGCTCCAGCGCGCCGCTGAAATGGACCGGCGGTTCAACTGGCTGATCGAGGACGCGCTCTACCGCGGCGACACCGAGCACCTCGAGAACATGTACCGGTGCCGCTTCCGCCTCATGCGTGCGTACTCCGGGCTCTGGCTGATCCACAACGAACGTGGCGGAATCTCCCCTTACTGAGCGTCGCCCACTCCGCCTTCGGCTGGGTGAGGTGACCTTCCCCCTGGACATCGAGAAGCTGGTGGTCGGGCGCAGCCGGTCCTGCGATATCCGGCTGCGCGAGGACTCGGTCTCACGCCTGCACGCGGCGCTCGTCTGGCGCGGCGACGAGCTCGTCGTGGAGGACCTGGGCTCCTCCAACGGCACGTTCGTCAACGGCGAGCGGGTGCTCTCGCCCCGCACCGTCGTTGCGGGCGATACTGTTCGCTTCGGCAACCTGCGCGGCGCGGTGGAGAGATCCGACGCCCCTCCGGCCAGCGCCGACTCCAGGCCCGACTATGACTACACCGTTGGTCTCATGCCAGGCAAGCCTGCGGGGTTCGGATGGCGCCTGCTGGCGATGATCACCGACGTGCTGCTGTTCGCGGCCGGCTCTCTAATCCCATTCAGCCCGCTTCTCGCGACGCTGCTGGTCGAGCGCTTTCTGCTTTCCCCCGAAGCCCTGCCGCCGAGCCTGCAGACGAAGTCCCTGATCGAGGGCGGCTGTGCGGTGCTCTGGGTCGTCTTCGCCTTCTACTACGTCGTCCACGGTTGGGCGCGGCGCGGCGGCACGCCGGGTCTGCGGCTCTGGGGCTTGCGCCTCCTGGACTATCGGCAAAGGCTTCCGATCGGGTACCCGCGCGCGCTCCTCCGCCTGGCGGCCCTCCTCGTCACCGTTCTCACTCTAGGGCTGGGCTATCTCCTGATCCCTTTTCGGCGTGACCGCAAGGCGCTGCACGACCTGCTTGCCGGGACGCTTGTGACGCACCGCGCCACGCCGCTTGGTCGGACCGCGTCGCGCGCGTAGAATTCTCTCGTGAACGAGATCATGCAAGCGTTCGGTACCACCGGCTGGGTGGCGAAGTTCGTGCTGGCGATCCTCGCCGTGTTCTCGCTCGTCTCGTGGACGCTGATGATCCTCAAGGTAAGCCAGCTCCGCCAGACCGACAGCGACAACCGATCCTTCCTCGACGAGTTCCGCCGCGCCACGCGGCTGGCCGACGTCCAGGCGGCGGCCACCAGAACACCGGCCGCGCCGCTCGCGGGGATGTTCAGGGCCGGGTTTCTTGAGCTCGAGGCGCAAGTCAGGGTGCTCCAGCGCACGGGGCAGTCAGGCGGCCAGATCAAGAGCCTGGTCGCGGTGGAGCGCGCACTCCAGCGCGCGATCGGGATCGAGGGAGCCAAGCTGCAGCGGTTCCTCCCGTTCCTGGCAACCACCGCCTCCGCCACCCCGTTCATCGGCCTGTTCGGAACCGTCTGGGGGATCATGAACACGTTTCGGGCCATCGCCGTGAGCGGGTCGACCTCGATCGTCACGGTCGCTCCCGGGATCGCGGAGGCCCTCGTCAACACCGCCGCCGGCCTCGCTGCGGCCATCCCGGCCGTGATCGCCTACAACGCCTTCCTTGGGGCACTGCGTCGCCAGCGCGGGCTGATGGAGGACTTCCTGCTCGAGTTCCTGAACCTCACCGAGCGTACCTTTACCTGAGCGGGGTGACGCGATGGCCTTCCGGACCTCCACGGAGTTCGACAACCTGGCCGAGATCAACAACACGCCTCTCGTCGACGTGATGCTGGTGCTCCTGATCATCTTCATCGTCACCTCCCCGATGCTGGTCCAGGGCCTCCAGGTCGAGCTTCCCCGCCAGGCCGCCGGCCCGCTGAAGCAGAAGGGACCCGAGCCGATCGTGCTGACTCTCACGCGCGACCGTCTCGTGCTCGTGGGCGACCAGCCTGTGCACCCGAAGCTGCTCGCGCAGCGGCTGGGACCCCTTCTTGCGGGCGGGCCTCGACCGGTGTACCTCAAGGGGGATCAGCAGCTCCCCTACGGCTTCGTCATCGACGTTTTGGCCACCCTCAACCGCATGGGGGTCGAGGAGATCGGGATGGTCACCGTGCCTCCGGAGACGAGATGATCGATCCCGTGAGCGAGGAGCTGGAGCGCCGGTCCCACCTCGATCTGCCGTGGCGGTGGGCAATGCTGGGCGCATTCGGCCTCCACCTCGCCGTGGCGGGCACGCTGGTCCTCGCCCCTTCCCACAGACAGCGGGCCCTCATGCTCCCGAGGGTGCAGGTGCGGCTCTTGGCGGCACCGGTCGCCCCCGCCGGAGCCCAGCGCAGCGCCTCCGCCCCCGCCCAGGCGCCGGCCAAGGCGCTTGTCCCCGCCAAGCCTTCCAAAGCGTCTTCCAAGCCGGCCGCCGAGCCCCCGCCGCGTCACCCCCTTCCCGGCAATAAGGCGGTGCACGAAGCCCCCCCCGAAACCGAGCAGGCACCCGCCCAGCCGCCACTTCCGGGCGCTGCCGGGCAGGTCGCTTCCTCGTCCGCCGGGATCGCGCTGGGCGTCGCGAGCGGCGGCGGAGAGGAGAGCTTCCCGTTCGCCTACTACCTGAACCGGGTGCTGGCACTCATCGAGAGCAACTGGTTCCGGCCCCCCGCCCCGACCGACACCCGCTGCCGCATCCGCTGCGTCATCGACAGGGCCGGGCGCCTGGTGGAGGCCGGTCTCGAGCAGGAGAGCGCTTCGGCGGCATTCGACAGGGCCGCCCTGCGGGCGGTGTATGCTGCGGCACCGTTGCCGCCGCTGCCCCAGGGTTTCGGCGGGACGACATTGACGCTGCACCTGGAGTTCGGGCCGTGAAGCAACGAATTCCGCTCGTCTGCACCCTCGCCCTCGCCACCGCACTGGCGCCGCCCGCGGCCGCACAGGAGGAGGTCTACCTCAAGGTCACCAGCCCTGGCCTCACGCGCGTGATGATCGCGCTTCCGGGGTTTCCCGCCCGCCCCGGGACCGACCAGGCAGCCGCCGCCAGCTTGGTGGCCACGCTGCGCAAGGACCTGGACGAGACCGCGGCCGTCGGGCTCGTTCCCGAGGAAAACGCCAGGCTGGTGGTCGTGGACCCTGGAAACCCGACGCTCACCCGCCAGCGGTGGCGCGCCGTCGGTGCGCAGTTCCTTCTCGACGGCAGCCTCGCCGGGGCGAGCAACCAGATCGTCCTCGAGGTCCGCCTCTGGGATCTGACCTCGGGCGAGATCGCCTACTCGCGCCGGCTCCAGGGCTCCGTGGGTCTCGCGCCGACGATCGCCCACACTCTTGCCAACGAGCTGGTGCACCTCTTCACGGGGCGACCCGGCCCTTTCCTCTCCCGGTTCGCGTTCGTGTCCGACCGCAGCGGCTCAAAGGAGATCTGGGTGATGCGCTGGGACGGGACCGAAGCGCAGCAGCTCACGAGCCACCGCTCGATCGCACTCTCCCCCGCCTGGTCGCCGGACGGAGATTGGCTGGCGTTCACCAGCTTCCTGCGCGGCAACCCCCAGCTCTTCATCCTCCGCCCCACCCAGGGCTACCTCAAGCCGCTCTCGAGCCTGCCCGGCGTCAACTCGTCCCCGAGCTTCTCCCCGGATGGCAAGCTCATCGCCTTCGCGGCCGGCGACGACGGGAACACGGACGTCTGGGTAGTCCCGGCCGAAGGGGGCACACCCGAGAGGCTCACCCACACGATCGGGATCAGCACGCAGCCCGCGTGGTCACCGAGCGGCCGACAGATCGTGTTCACCTCCGCGGTCGGAGGCACGCCCCAGCTCTACGTCATGGACACAGAGGGTACCAACATCCGCCGCCTGACCTTCGAGGACAAGTTCGCGGACGAGGCGGCGTGGGCCCCGGACGGCGTGCGCATCGCCTACACCACGCTGGTCGAGGGCCTTTTTCAGATCGCGATCCTGGATCTGAGGACCAACACCCGGTCCGTGGTCGCGGGGCCAGGCAACAACGAGTCGCCTTGCTGGTCGCCCGACGGCACGGTCCTGGCGTTCGTGTCCAACCGCACCGGTGCGAAGCAGATCTTCATGACCGACCCGGCAGGGCGGCCGCGGCAGATCACGACCGAGGGGAACAACGTACAGCCGGCGTGGGTGGCTCAGGTCCAGTGATTTGGCTTGTCGAACAAGTCAATGTTGGTGTAAAGTCACCGCGTCGAAAGGAGGCGCCGTGTCTAGGCTCTGGACCAACAAACCTTTGGCCCTTGCCCTGTGCGCCTGCGTGGCGTTCACATTCTCATGCGCGCATCGCAAGGCTGTTGTGGCGCCCGAGCCTCCGAGTGAGGCTTCGGCCGAGGCGAAAACAGCCCCGCAGCCTCCCGGCGAGGGCACGACCGTGGTGGGCCCCGAGCCTCGCGTTGCTGCGGCCGGCCACCCCGAGAGCGGCGTCACGACCAGCGAGCTGCCTGCGGACCTGGAGGAGCTGAACAAGGCCGGGTACCTGAAGGATGCCTTCTTCGACACCAACAAGTCCGAGCTCCGGCCCGACGCGCGCGAGACCCTGGCGGCCGACGCCGCCTGGCTCAAGGAGCACCCCACGGTGAAGATCCTCATCGAGGGGCACTGTGACGAGCACAACACCGCGGAGTACAATCTCGCGCTGGGCTGGCGCCGGGCCAACGCTGCGAAGGATTACCTGGTTTCGCTCGCCGTGGCGGCGGACCGAATAGCAACGATTTCCTACGGTGAGGAGCGCCCGTTCGGTACCTGTCACGATGAGAGCTGCTGGTCGCAGAACCGTCGTGTGCACTTCGTGATCACGGCGCGATGAGGAGGTGGCGTATGCGTTGGCTGGCTTTGCCTGCGCTGGCAGTGGCAGCAGTGGGGTGCGTATCGAGCAGTGACACCGACCTCCTGCACCGCGAGATCACTGACGTCTCGCGGCAGGTCGAGAACCTCAGCAGGCAGTCCCCCGGCAAGGAGGAGCTGCAGACGATGAGCGTCAGGCTCACCGCCCAGAGCGCCCAGGTCCTCAAGTCCAACGCGGACATCCAAGCCCAGTTGCAACAGCTGCGTGACCAGATCCAGGCCCTGCAGGCCACCCTGGAGTCCAACAGCCAGCGACTGGCCTCGCTGTCCAACGAGCTTGCCGCCACCCCGGAGCGGCTGGGCGGGTTGCCCGCCGCCCCAGCAGCGGCGGCTGCCGGGGGCGCCGCAGGAGCAGCACTGGCCGCGCCGGGAGCCCCGGCGGCCGGACGCACGGCCGAGCCCACGCAGCTGTACAACACGGCGTACGAGGACTACCTCCGCGGCAACTTCGACCTGGCCATCCAGGGTTTTCGCGACTACGCGAACCGGTACCCGAACACCGAACTCGCCGACAACGCGTTGTACTGGATCGGCGAGTGCTACTACTCCAAGAAGTCCTACAAGGAAGCGATCGAAGCCTTCACACAGCTTCTGAACACGTACAAGACGTCCGACAAGGCGGCCGGGGCGCTGCTCAAGAAAGGCCTCGCCTACCTCGAGCTGGGCGACCGTTCCCAGGCCGTCATCAACCTTCAGTACGTCCTTTACGAGCATCCGGGTACGAAGGAAGCCGAGCTGGCACGCTCGAAGCTTGCCGGCCTCGGCGTCAAGGTCAAGTAGCCGCGATTCAAGGGAGAGTTCATGGCAAAGAGGATCAAGTCGGGTTTGAAGCGTCGCCGTCAGGATGAGGTGCGTCGTCAGCGGAACCGCGCGGTGCGCACGCGGGTGCGCAACGCGATGAAGGCGCTGCGCGCCGCGATCGCCGGTGGCGATGCCGCGGCGGTGAAGGAGCTGCTGCCGCGCACCGTGTCGGCCATTGACGGCGGCGTGCGCAAGGGAGTGTTCCACCGCAACACCGCGTCGCGCTACAAGTCGCACCTCACCGCCCAGGCGAACTCGGTGCTGCAGGCCAAGCAGGGCTAGCCGGTGCCCGGGCCGGCACCGTTTCCCACCGCCCCCCTGTTCCCTGAACAGCTGTCAAAGAGGGGGAAGGTCCGGGACGTGTACCGGGCGGGTGGAGACCGCCTGCTGGTCGTGGCGAGCGACCGCATCAGCGCCTTCGACGTGGTGCTCGACCCCGGCATCCCCGGCAAGGGCATCGTTCTCACGCAGCTCTCGAACTTCTGGTTCTCGACCCTCGCCGAGGTCGCGCCCCACCACGTGCTGGCAACGGAGCGCTCCGAGTTCCCGGAGCCCTTCGCGTCCGCGCCCCAGCTCGACCGCCGCGCGTGCCTCGTGCGGGCCGTCCGGATCGTCCCGGTGGAGTGCGTCGTGCGAGGCTACATCGTTGGCTCCGGGTGGAAGGAGTACCAGGCCAGGGGCAGCGTGTCGGGTGTGCCCTTGCCCGGCGGCCTGCGGCAGGCAGAGCGCCTTCCCAGCCCGGTTTTCACCCCGTCCACGAAGGCCGAGGTCGGCCACGACGAGAACATCACCTTCGAAGAGGTGGTGCGCAGGGTCGGCGGGGAGGTCGCGGAGACACTGCGCGAGCTCTCGCTGGAGCTCTACCGGCGGGCGGCTGCCGTCGCCGAGGCCCGCGGGATCATCATTGCGGACACCAAGTTCGAGTTCGGCCTGGATGAGCGGGGTCACCTGGTCTGGGCCGACGAGGCGCTCACGCCCGACTCCTCGCGCTTCTGGCCGGCGGACCAGTACCGGATCGGCAGCAACCCCCCCTCGTTCGACAAGCAGTTCGTGCGCGACTGGCTCGAGGGCTCGGGCTGGAACAAGCAGCCGCCGGCCCCGACGTTGCCGCCCGAAGTGGTCGCCGGGACCCAGGCGCTCTACCTCGAGGCGTACCGCCGCCTCACCGGCCGCGAGCTGAAGATCAGCTGACAGCCAACAGCTGACAGCTGACAGCTCACAGTCCCCCCCTCCCTTTGTGGGTTCCGTGGGGGGCGCGAGGTCGTGCGGGATTCGGAGGCACCCGCTGCGCCCCTCAGACTCTGCGGAGCGCCCGGCTACCAGCTGTGAACTGTTGGCTGTCGGCTGCCCTCGGCGTCTTCCGTTTCCTGCCCTCACTGGCTATACTTCCCGGACTCTGTGCGACGGGAGGTCGCCTGCACATGGCAGCCAAGCCGGTACCCAGTGACAAGATACGAAACGTTGCGGTGGTCGGGCACTCGCCCACCGGCAAGACCACGCTCATCTCGGCAATCCTGTTCGACGCCAAGGACGTGAACCGCCTCGGCAAGGTCGACAAGGGCAATGCCGTCACGGACTTCGACGATGAGGCCGTGGAGCGCAAGATCACGATCGGCACGGCGGTGGCCCATGCCCGTCATCGGGACTGCAAGCTCAACCTCGTTGACACACCCGGCTACTCAATCTTCACGACCGAGGCCGTGCAGGGCATCAGGGTCTCCGAAGCGGCGCTCATGGTGGTGTCGGCCGTAGCCGGACCCGAGGTGCAGACCGAGAAGCTCTGGAAGATATCCGCCGAGATGGGCAAGCCCGTGCTGGTCGCCGTGAACAGCATGGATCGCGAGCGCGCCTCCGCCTCGAGAACTCTCCAGCAGCTTCAGAAGAAATTTGGGCGCGAGGTCGTGCCCCTCCAGCTCCCTATCGGGGAGGAACACGCATTCGCCGGCGTCGTGGACCTGGTGCGTTCGAAGGCGTACCGTTTCGCCGCGGACGAGAGCGGCACACCCACGGACATCGAGATCCCGCCGGAGCTGAAGGGCGAGGCCGAGGCGGCGCGTACCGCGCTCATCGAGATGGTCGCCGAGCAGGACGAGGCTTTGCTCGAGAAGTTCTTTGCGGATGGAGCGCTCTCCGACGAGGACCTGATGGTCGGCTTGAAGAAGGCGGTGGCCGGCCGCAGGATCTTCCCGCTCTTCTACAGCGCCGCGGGCCGAAACCAGGCCGTGCAGCCGCTGGTGGACGCCCTCGTGGAGCTGGTGCCCAACCCCCTCGCCGTTGCGCTCGTGGCCAGGAACGTCGCCGGTGAGGAGGTCACCGTCACCCCCAAGCCCGATGACACCCCGATCGCTTACGTCTTCAAGACCTTCTCGGACCCCTACGCCGGCCGCATCACGCTTATGCGCGTGTACTCCGGCGCGTTCGCGTCCGACGGCACCTACCACAACCGCCAGCGCGACATCGGGGAGCGCTTCGGCGCGGTCAACTGGATGCAGGGCAAGGAGCTGCTCCCGGTCGAGAAGCTCGTGACGGGCGACATCGGGGCAGTCGCGAAGCTGAAGGAGACCCGGACCGGCGACACCCTCACCAGCAAGGACGGCGCGGTCGTCGTCCCGCCGGTTCCCATCCCCGAGGCCGCAATCTCCTTCGCCATCTCCGCCAAGGCCAAGGGCGACGAGGACAAGGTCGCACAGGGCCTCGCAAAGCTCCAGGACGAGGACCCGACGTTGCACATCGGGCGCGACCCGCAGACCAAGGAGCAGATCGTGGCCGGCGCGGGCCAGCTCCACGTCGAGATCGCCGTGGCACGCCTGCGCAAGCGCTACAAGGTGGACGTCACGCTCCACCCTCCCAAGGTGCCCTACCGCGAGACCATCACCAAGGGGGTCGAGATCACGGCGCGCCACAAGAAGCAAACCGGAGGGCATGGCCAGTTTGCCGAGGCGAAGATCCGGATGGAACCGCGTCCACGGGGAAGCGGCTACGAGTTCGTGGACAAGATCTTCGGCGGCTCAATCCCGAACAACTACCGCCCCTCAATCGACAAGGGGATCCAGGACGCCGCTGAGCGCGGGGCTCTCGCCGGCAACCCTGTCGTGGACTTCAGCGTCACGCTCCTGGACGGCAAGTTCCATCAGGTGGACTCATCGGACATGGCGTTCCGCACCTGCGGTCGAAAGGCCTTCCGGGAGGCCGTCCCGCACGCGGGGCCGACAATCCTCGAGCCGGTCATGCAGGTGCAGATTGCGGCGCCGGACGAATTCCTCGGCGACATCATGGGTGACCTCAACTCACGGCGTGGCCGTGTCCAGGGGATGGAACCCGGCGACGGCCAGACCGTGGTGAAGGCCCAGGTGCCGCTCGCGGAGATGCTCACGTACTCGCAGACGCTGCGCTCGATCACCGGCGGGCGTGGCGACTTCCACATGGAGTACTCCCACTACGACGAGGTCCCCAGGCAGGTGCAGGAGAAGATCATCCAGGCGTTCGCCGGCGTCGCCGAGGAAGAGGAGGAGTAGGCCTGGAGGCTGGTTTCTTGGCCCTCCTATCCCGGTTTTGAGCGCTGGGAGCGGGGCGCCCGGCCTGCCGCCGTCCGAGGGGGCTTGACAACGTGAAGAGACTGTGGCACTTTAGCCACGTGAGCTGTTTTTGTAGTTGCGGATCAACGTCAAGTTGAGGTCAACCTGCCGCAAGGAGCAGCGCCCTTGCGGCTTTTTCGTATCGTCGGGACGCGCCCGACATTAACAACGGCGGACTTCGGATGCCGCCGGCAACAAGGAGAAGCAGCATGGCGCAGGGAACTGTCAAGTGGTTCAACGATACCAAGGGATTCAGCTTCATCACGCAGGAGGGTGGAGAGGACGTGTTCGTCCACTACACCGCGATCGCCGGCGAGGGCTTCCGGACGCTGAAGGAGGGGGCCCGGGTGGAGTTCGACATCGTGCGCGGCCCCAAGGGTCTGCAGGCGGCGAGCGTTCGCGCTATCTAGGGAGAAGACAACAAGGGAATTGGAAGGGCGGCGCGATGCGCCGCCCTTTCCTTTTTCGCTCGCACTTGCCGGACGGCGCTACCTTCCCTTTTGGATGCCTGCCCTCGGCTTGACCGGGATCGGCAGCTCGATCCGGCTGCGCGGCGTGCCATAGTACGGACGGTACCCAAGGTCCAGCTTCTCGAAGGGCCCCCTCTGCAGGAGCTGGTCGAGCCCGACGACCCCCTCCTCGCGGCTCGCGAAGGCCATCTCGTGCACCCGGGACATCACTATCGCCTCCTTGGGGCAGGCGTCCACGCAGAACCCGCAGTAGACGCACCGCAGGAGGTCGATGGTGAAGACCTTCGGGCGCTTCTCGAACTCAACCGTTGGGCTGGACGCGACGTCCTCGGCCTCGATGTGGATGCACTCGGCCGGGCAAGCCTCCTCGCACATGTAGCAGGCCACGCAGCGCGGCGACCCGTCCTCCCGAGTGAGCAGGATGTGCCTGCCGCGCAGGCGCTCCGAGTACTCCCGCTTGACCTCCGGCCACTCGATGGTGACGGTGTACTTGCGGGCGAAGAGGTTGGCGATGAAGTGGCGCAGCGTGACGGCCAGACCCTTGGCGATCTCGACCAGGTAGAGGCGCTGCACGAGGCGCAGCGGTTTCGCCTCGCAAACGACCACGTCCCGCGTGATCATCGGTCCAGCTCCCCTGCGATGATGTTCAGGCTGCTCATGATGGCCACGGTGTCGGCGACCATGTGCCCCTCCAGAATGTGCGGGAAGGCCTGGAAGATCGCGAAGCACGGCGGCCGCACCTTGATTCGGTATGGATGTCCCCCACCGTCGGAGACGATGTAGTAGCCGAGTTCCCCGTTGGCCGCCTCGGTGTAGCCGTAGCTCTCCCCCACCGGCACCTTCATGCCCTCCATGATCAGCTTGAAGTGCCAGATCAGGGACTCCATCTCCGTGTAGACATCCTCCTTCGGAGGCAGCGCAACGTTGTGGTTGTCGGTGATGATCGGTCCGGGCTGGAGCCGCTCGAGAGCCTGCTCCACGATCCTGAGCGATTGCTTCATCTCTTCGACCCGCACGAGGTAGCGCGCGTAGGTGTCGCCGGCATGGGCGACCGGCACCTTGAAGTCGTACGTCTCGTACCCGAGGTACGGATGAGCCTTGCGGACGTCGTACGCGACGCCCGTGGCGCGAAGGCAAGGCCCCGTCCACCCCCAGTCCACCGCGTCCTCCGCACTGATGGCGCCCACCCCTTCGGTGCGCCCGCGGAAGATCCGGTTCTCCGTAATGAGCGTCTCCATGTCCCCGATCAGCTTGGGAATGCGCTTCAGGAGGTACCTCACCGAGTCTTCGAAGTCGGGAGGGGTGTCGCTCGAGAGCCCGCCGATTCGCACGTACGACATCGTGAGGCGGCTGCCGCAGCAGGCCTCCAGCACCGAGTAAAGTTCCTCCCGCCCCTGGTACATGTACAGGAACGGCGTCATCGCGCCGACGTCGTTGAGGTTGGCGCCGACGTCCACGATGTGGTCCATGACCCGCGAGAGCTCCGAGAGGATCAGCCGGATCACCTGGGCACGCGGGGGGGCCTCAACCCCGAGCATTTTTTCCACCGCGAGCGCGTAGCCAACGCCGTTCATCATCGCGGAGCAGTAGTTGAGCCGGTCGGTGTATGGGATCACCTGGTTCCAGGTGTGGGTCTCGGCCATCTTCTCGAAGCACCGGTGCAGGTAGCCGATCTCGGTCTCGGCCTTCGTGATCACCTCGCCGTTGAGGCGGACTACGGTGCGCAGGGTCCCGTGGGTCGCCGGGTGCGAGGGACCCAGGTTGAGCACCTGCGTCTCAAAGTGGTCCTCGTCCTCCTGAGCCTCTTTCGCCCATGCAGGCTCTTCCTGCTCACCCTCACGGAGCAGCCAGCGCTGGCCGGGATCGTAGTCCTTGCGGAGCGGGTGCCCCTGAAACGCGGGGTGGCAGAGGATGCGCTTGAGGTTCGGATGACCCTCGAAGCGGATGCCGAACATGTCGAAAGCCTCGCGCTCGAACCAATCCGCGGCCCTCCACACCCCGTACACCGACGGGACGACCGGATCGTTCTCCCGCACTGGCACCTTGAGCCGAACGCGGTGCCCGTGCTCGAGTGACGTGAGGTGGTAGACGACCTCGAACCGCTCCTCCCGGCCCGGGTAGTCAACCCCGCAGACGTCGAGCAGCAGCTTGAAGTCCAGTGCCGGGTCGTCCTTGAGGTGGCGTGCCAGGGCCGGCAGGGCCTGCCGGTCCACCCGAAGCGTCTGCATGTCGCCACCGGCCAGCTCCACGACCCCGCTCCCCTCCGGGAACGCCCTGCGGATCGCGGCCAGCCTTTCCTCTCGGTTTGCCATGCTCTCCCCTTCGCCCTGGTTCAGCCGCCGGCCTGGGCCTGCGACGCCCGCTTCGCCGCCAGCGCTCTCTGGTAGCGCGTCTCGCCGTTTGAGATCATCTCCTGCAGCTTGACCACGCCCTGCAGCAGGGCTTCCGGCGTCGGCGGGCAGCCCGGGACGTAGACGTCCACGGGAATGAACTCGTCGATCCCCTGCACCACGTGATAGGCACGATAGAACCCGCCGGTGCATGCGCAGACGCCCATCGAGATGACGTACTTGGGCTCCGCCATCTGCTCGTAGATCCGGACCATCACCGGCGCCATCTTGTCAGTCACCGTGCCCGCGACGATCAGGAGATCCGACTGCCGGGGCGAGAAGCGGACGACCTCGGCGCCGAAACGCGAGATGTCGTAGTGCGACATCATGAACGACATGAACTCGATGGCGCAGCAAGCCGTCCCGAAGGGCAAAGGCCAGAGGCTGTTCTTGCGCGCGGCGTCGAGCAGCTTCTCCAGCTTCGTCGTCAGGAACACCCGGCTGCCGTCGGGCTGCTTCGCCACGGCTCCAGCCGTGCCCGTACCCCCGACAACTGGCAGCGACGGCCTCACTTCGGGGTTACCCATTGCACCCTCCCGCACACTCTCAAGAACAAGCGATGCCCGGCTGGCTGTTCCTCCGCCGGAGGAAGCGCGCGCATTATAGGTTCTTTCATGATCGGCCGCCCCTCTGCCCCTGAGCCGGGCAGAACCGGGCGAGAACCCTGCGCACGAACTCGCGGGTCTCACGGTACGGCGGCACGCCGCCACTCTTCTCGACCGTGGCGACGCCCGCGTTGTAGGCGGCCAGGGCCAGCGAGAGGTCCCCGAAACGGTCGAGCAGGGCCTTCAGGTGGCGACAGCCCAGCCGCAGGTTGGTCTTCGGGTCGTAGGGGTTGGTCACTCCCTGCGGGAGCCAGACAGAGGGCATCAGCTGCATCAGCCCGCCCGCGCCGACCCTCGAGACGGCAAACGGGTTGAAGGCGGATTCCGCCTGGACCACGGCCTCCACCAGCCGCGGGTGCAGGTCAGCCGTCCGGCTTGCATCGAAGATCTCCTTGGCAAAGGGGGTGCCTTCCGGAAGCCGCAGCGCCTCGAACGCGGGACTGCAGGGAGGCTCCTCGATCGGCTCCGGTTCTGGTTCCACCACATCCTCGATCACCCTGTCGACGCGCGAAAGCGGGACCTCGAGCGACCCTCCGCCCGGCAGGTCCAAGTGGATGTGCGCCTCGCCCACCAGGCGGGCGCCGGTCACGGGAAGGATTCGACCGTCCTCGAATACCGCCAGGTACTGTCCCACCCCCACCGATGGCAACGACGTGAAGAGGGCTAACAACCAGACGAGCGGTCGGCCCAGCAGCCATGACTGGCCAGACCGCCCGCTGACAGCTGACAGCTCACAGCTGACAGCCGCTGCTCTTTGCGGGAGTGCAGCTAAATGCCGCCGAGCGCGGTGGTGGGTCCCGGAGGGGGACTGTCGGCTGTCGGCTGTCG
>JALHTD010000502.1 GCA_022865555.1 Thermoanaerobaculaceae bacterium
AAGGCGATGACGACATCGTCCGCGTAGCGGATGAGGACTGCATGCCCGGCGAGCCGGGGCCTCACCTGCTTCTCGAACCAGTCGTCGAGCACCTCGTGGAGGTAGACGTTCGCCAGCAACGGCGAGATCACCCCGCCTTGCGGCGATCCGGAGTCCGGGAAGCTGACCACCCCATCCTCCATCACGCCGGCCTTCAACCACTTGTCGATCGTGCGGCGGAGCACTCCGTCGCGCACCCTCTGGTCGAGGAAGCTTCGCAGATGCCCGTGGTCCAGGGAGTCGAAGAATCCCTGGATGTCCAGCTCGAGCACCCACCCACCTCGCATCTTCGTGAGCGTCTCCCACAGCGCTTGCAGCGCCTGGTGGGCCGACCGGCCGGGTCGAAAGCCGTACGAGCAGTCATGGAACTCCTGCTCGTAGACGGCCTCCAGCACCATCGACACCGCCCTCTGGAGGACCTTGTCCTCGAAGGTCGGAATGCCGATGGGGCGGGTCTTCTTCCCGTCCCCCTTGGGGATGTGCACCCGCTTCACTGGCGGTGCCCGGTACGTCCCCGACTTGAAGCGGTCGAGTAGCGAGCGGAGGTTCGACTCCAGCTCCGCCGCGTACTCCTCCGCCGTCTGCCGGTCCACGCCCGGTGCGCCGTCCTTGCGGGTGCGCCGATAGGCTTCCCGGAGAAACTCCTCGTCGATGTGGTGGGCGAGCGTCGTGAGCACCATGCTCGGCGAGTGCCTCGCCAGTTCCGCTATCCGCTGCAGTTTCGTTGAGACGCTGATGGGGCTCGATTTCCCCGGCATCTTTCCCTCCAACGGTTCCGTTGACCGGCTCCCCCTTCCCTCCACCGGGTCCCTCGGGAGGGTTCCCCGGCTTCACCGGTACTGCGGAGAGCTCCGACTTCCTGCCGTCCCTTCCGCCTCGCTTCGTTTCCTTCGCTCGGCGGTACCAGCCGCGCTCGCTTGTTCGCTCCCGTGGGCGTGGAGCGCCACGGCCCCCACGGGCCTGGACACGCTGACGGGGTGCCCGGTCCGATTCGGTGCTGGAGACGTCAGGACCTCCCAGGTTCCTGGCGAACCCCCATGCGCGCATGCCGCGTTCTCTGACTCCGGCGAGGCCTCGGCGCCTGGCGGTGCCTCTCGGCGCTCCGGTGCGGCCTTCCACGTCCTTGCACGGTGTCGGCCCTCGCGTGTGGCTATGATTTCGAAGCTCGACGTGCGGCCTACGCACTCCCTGTGTACGCTTCGCAGCCGGGGTCGCCCCCGTACCACGCAACACTCGGTTCCGGCTGGTCGCTACCCTTTGCCGGGCGGGATCGTCCCGCTGGGTTCGATAGAAGGTTTCAGTTTGTCATCAACTTCCTCCTCCTCCAGGCTTCCCCTGGCGCACGCAAGGATCCAGCAAACGAGATCGGTGGGCGCGATCGCCGGCCAGCCTGGGGGCCTCAATAGCGCCGCGCCGTGGACCCTCCGGCGCCACCTCGAAACCTTGACGATGGCCTGGCTTACGTCCATGTTTATTGCTAAACCTTGACTAACGATCGCCCTTGGTGAAGTTTCCTTTCCTATGAGCCGCTACGAGACCCTCTCCTGGCCCGCCGACCCGACCGTCCCCGGCGGGAGGTCTGAACGCAGGTCGTTCCGTTACCAGG
>JALHTD010000503.1 GCA_022865555.1 Thermoanaerobaculaceae bacterium
AACGGCTTGTAGCCGTACGGTCCGCCGTGGTGGGTGAAGTCCGAGGAGACCACCACCAGCGTGTCGGGCCCCACGAAGTCGGCGAGCCGCCGTGCCATGCCGCGGGCCGCCGCGCGGTCGGTGGCGTTGCCGACCAGGATCGGCACGATCGGCACGTTGCCCAGCGTTGCCTGCAGGAACGGCAGCTCGACCTCCAGGCAGTGCTCCTGGTTGTGGGCGCGCGTCGGCCCCGAGAACTCGGAGAACTTGGAGAGCTTCGCGACGGTCTCCCTGTCCACGGGCATCTCGCCGAGGGGGGTGGCGAACGCCGTGATCTCCGGCGAGGGAAGCGCGCCGCCGCGGAAGCTCTCGCGGTGCGAGGGTCCGAGCAGGATCACGCGCGCGTACTTCGCGCCGGCCAGCGGGGCGAACGCCTTGCCCGCCGTGGCGCCCGAGAAGACGTACCCGGCGTGGGGGGCGATCAGCGCCGCCGGCGCCTGCCCCGCGGGCGCCCCGCGCAGGTACTCCTGCACGTCCTTCTGAAGCTCCCGGACGTTGCCCGGGTAGAAAGCGCCCGCGACCGCCGGCGGGCGCACCTCCGCGTTCGCACTGTGTGTGGTCATGAGCACCCCCACGAGCAGGGCACTGCTCTGTGCCAAGACACTGATAAGGCCGGAACGGCCAAAACGCAAATGGCGGGTCATGACGGGGACTCCCCGGCCAGCAGGCGGTTGAGGGGGTCGCGGCTCTCGCCCACCGAGGCCACGCGGATCGCCGCCTCCTCGCCCACCGGGCACTTGTTCTCGCAGATCCCGCACCCGACGCACTTGGCCGCATCCACCCGCGGGCGCTGCAGCCTGCGGGCGGCACCGTCGCGCACGGGCTCGTCCGCGACCTCGAACCAGATCGCCTTGGGGTCGGTGGGGCACATCTCCTCGCAGACGATGCAGGGTGTGCTCATCGCCCAGGGCAGGCAGCGGCCGCGGTCGATGAACGCGGTGCCGATGCTCACCGGCGGCTTGCCGTCGTAGCCGGTCTTGCGGACCGCGGTCAGCCGGCTGATGGCCTGTGTGGGGCAGACCTCCCCGCAGCGGGTGCAGGCGAACTCGCACCAGCCCCGGCGGGGCACCAGCACGGGGCTCCAGAAACCCTCGACCCCGGCCTGCGCGATGGCGGGCTGCAGCGCGCCGGTCGGGCACGCCTGCTGGCAGAGCGAGCACTTGACACAGCGCTGCAGGAACTCGGACTCGCCGAGCGCGCCCGGCGGCCGGATCAGGCGTGACCTGGCGGCCTCGCGCCCGCCCCCGGTGGCGCGCAGCAGCGGCGCGACCGCGAAGGCGCCCAGCAAGGTCCCGAACAGGTAGCGGCGGGAGAGATCCGGCTTCGGCGGGGGCGCCGGCAGCGCAGGCAGCGCCCGGTAGCTCATCGCGTTCTCGGGGCAGCCGGGCAGGCAGTTGAGGCAGCCGTGGCACTCGCTCACCCGATGGTTGCCCAGCGGCTCGTCCGCGCCCTGGCATGCGAAGGCGCACAGCTTGCAGTTTTTGCAGGCGTCGCTGACGCGGTGGATGCGGAAGATCGCAAAGCGCGAGAAGACGCCGAGCAGCGCGCCCAGGGGGCAAAAGCCGCGGCAGAAGACCCGCGGGATCCAGCGGCTTGCCACCAGGGTCACGAGCAAGAGCAGCGCCGCAAGCCACCCTCCGGGCACCGGCCTGCCCCCCGGCAGCAGCGGCCACAGCCCGGAGGCCAGGGCGCGCGCGGTCAGCGAGAGCGGGTCCAGGAGGCCGCTCTGCAGAGTCCCGGCTAGCGCCGCCACCAGCAGGGCGGCGAGGATGTACG
>JALHTD010000504.1 GCA_022865555.1 Thermoanaerobaculaceae bacterium
CCGGATGATGGCCAACTGGGTCGCATCCGGGGACCAGTCGGCATCCCGCACGTTCTCGAGGACCTCCCTCGGCGCACCACCTCCGGTGGGAACCCTGGCGAGGGTACCCGTGAACAGGCGGTGGTGGATGTAGCGGGCCCCGATGAGGACGGCCATCTCGCCCTGTGAGGAGACGTTCAACAGGTAGGTGTCGCGAAGACCCATGGACTGCGGAACGGGGTTGTCCGGGCGTACCACGAAGAGCTCGGGGCGGTTGCCTTTCCCCGCGGCGCTGTAGACGACGGTTGTGCCGTCCGGCGCGAAGGCCGCCCGGAAGATCGCCTCGGTGCGAAGGTTTATCTGCCGAAAGTCCCCCGGTGCCGGCGGGCCCTTCGTCCCCCTCATCCAGAGCGCGGCCACGACGGAGGCCATGGCCACCAGCCACGGCAGAGCCCTCAAGAGGAAGCCTGAGCGCGACCAGGTACGCTGGCGGCGCTCCATGCCGCGAACGTCGGCACGTTGCTCCTCCGAAACACTCGAACCGAGATTTTCGAGGGCGAAGGCCAGGTCGTGGGCATCGTGGAACCGGTGGGCTGGGTCCTTCTCCAGGCAATGGTGGAGAACGCGCTGGAGGCCGGGAGGCAGGGGCCGGCTGCCGGTCTCCAACTCCGGCGGGTCCTCCTTGAGAATCGCGCTCATCGTCTCGACGGCGGAGGCGCCCTGAAACGCCCGCACCCCGGTCAGCAGCTCGTACAGCACCGCACCGAACGAGAAGATGTCCGAGCGAGCGTCGGCGGGCAGACCCCGCACCTGCTCCGGCGACATGTACCCCACCGTCCCCAGCACCACGCCAGGTCCGGTCGCGCCCTCGGGCGGCGTCGTCAGCGTCTTGCCCGAATCCGGGAGCATCGGCCCGCCGACCTTCGCCAGCCCGAAGTCGAGGATCTTGACGTGGCCGTCTTTCGTCAGGAACACGTTCTCCGGCTTGAGGTCCCGGTGAACGATCCCCTTCTCGTGGGCCGCGGCCAGCCCCCTCGCGACCTGGGTGCCGATGTCGACCGCCTTGCGGACCGGCATTGTGCCCCCGCTCAGGCGTTCCCGCAGCGTCTCGCCGTCCAGCAGTTCCATGATCGCGAAGGCGTTGTCGTCGATCCGTCCGAAATCGTGGATCGCGAGGATGTTGGGGTGCGAGAGCGCGGCCACCGCTTTGGCTTCGCGCTCGAATCTCGCGAGCGCCTCGCGATCGTCGGAGAGATGTGCGGGCAGGACCTTGATTGCCACCTCGCGGTCGAGTTTGGTGTCCCTGGCCCGGTAGACTTCTCCCATTCCACCCGCTCCGAGCGGCGACAGAATCTCGTACGGGCCAAGGCGCACGCCGGGTTGAAGGCTCATTTCTTCAGCCCCGCGTCCCAGTTGAGAACGACCGAGAGGGGCTCCGCCTCCCCCTTCTTGACCTGCGTGTTGATCAGGAATCGCTGTCCGCTGCGGTCGACGTCGTACCTGACCTGGTCTGACAGTGCGACGCTCTCCCGCGGATTCGCCTGGAAGAGTGCTTCCGGGGTGCCGGCGTCGAAACCGGCCCCGGCCTTCACCGGCACCGCCATGATCTTGCAGTCAGGAGAGAGGAAGAAAATCTCTCTTCCGTCACCTGCCCACCTGGGCTGTTCTCCTCCCCCGATTGACACCTGCCACTTGCCCCGCGCTTCGGGAAAAGAAGTCACGTAGATCTCCCACTTTCCGCTCTCATTGGAGTTGTAGGCCACCCACTTTCCATCCGGAGAACACTTGCCGTTCTTGAGGGTTGAAGGGGCTTTCAGGAAGAGATTGCTCTTGAGCTCCGGCAAGGTCACGAACCACAGGTCCCTCCCTTGCGCGTACAGCACGTACCTGCCGTCCCGCGACCAGTCGTTCGAGAAGTTGTCGGTGTCGGTCGGCACGAGGAGCTTTTCTTCCTGCGCACCATCGGCGTTCTTCATGAACAACTTGAACACCTCTTGACGAGGGGAGGCGAATATCAGCCGGGCGCCGTCCGGGCTCCAGACAGGCAACGCGTCGATTGCCGGGTCGAACGTGAGCCGCTTCGCGCTGTCGCGTTGCAGGTCATACGTCCAGACGTCGGTGTTCTGGCTCCCGTTGTCCGTCTTGTCCACGGCCACCGATTTGCCATCCGGAGACAGGGCCACGTTGCCGTACACATCGGGCGTCCCCACGACGCCCACCTCATTACCTTTCCGGTCGAACCAGGTCAGCCGCGAAAGGGAGGCTCCGCTGCTCTTCTGCGCGAACAACCGACCGTTGTCGGACACCGCGAACACCAACCGGTTGATCCGCGGCACATACTCGATCTCCTTGAAGACAGCCGTTGGCTCCCCGGTCAGTTCGAACGTGTTCAGATCGAAACGCTGAGCGAGCAGAGTCCTGTCCCGGGAGAAGAGGAGGTAGCCCGCGGCATACGCGGCGTTCAGCGACGTCTTCACCACGAATCGCTTCTCGTTCGAATCGAGCAGGCCCATGAAGAGGGCATCGACGTCGCTTCCCCCTCTGACATTGGCCGCCAGGTACAGGTAGTGCCTTCCGTCCGGCAAGAACATGGGCCAGCGATGGGTGTTTTCCCCGCGACCCGCGTCCGGCGTGCTGATCCGCGTCGGTGTTCCACCCGAAGCCGAGATCCGATACAAGCCGGTGAGCAACTGCCCGCTCGGCGCGAAGACGATCACGCCGTCCTTGTTCCACGTGCCGCCGCGGCCCGAAGGGGCGTCGCACAGCGTCTGCACGGGGCCGCCCGCAACTTCCATTTTCTTGAGTTTTCCGTCGGCAAAGAACGCGAGAGACCTCCCGTCAGGCGACCAGAACGGAAAGTTCGCGCCCTCCGTATCGGCAAGGCTTCGCGCCTCTGGCGACCCCACCTCGTACAACCAGATCACATTCTTCCGCGCCGACTCCCGGTACCCAACCACCGCCACCGTGTGGCCGTTCGGCGCGACGGCGATATCTCGCGCCGCAAACGCGAACGGAGCCGAGAAGTACATGGTCTGTTCCGCAGGTCTCGAGCTGCGCCACCAGATCACCCCGGCCAGCCCACCGGCGGCGAGCACGCAGCAGAGCAGCCAGGCAAGGCGCTCACTCAGGCTCTTGGAATCTCTCTCCTTGGCGGGAGCTGCGGATTGCCTCCCACTCCCGCCGGTCGATTTGAGTTCCATCGCCGGGTCCGGCGTACCGGCTTCGATCCTGGAGACCGCCACGCGTGCTTCCCCGATGTCGCGCAGCCGCTGCTTCACGTCGCGATCGAGACAGCGGCGCAGGAGGTTCCGGAGCGACGCAGGCGTTTCCTCGGGCAGCGCGGTCCAGTCCGGATCGGTCTTCAGCACCGCCGCCAGCGTGTCGCTCACCGTCTCGCCCGCGAACAGGCGCGTGCCCGTCAGCATCTCGAAGAGGACGACTCCGAACGCCCAGATGTCGGCCCGCCGGTCGACCGCCTTCCCGCGCGCCTGCTCCGGCGACATGTACGCCGCAGTGCCGAGGATCACGCCCAACTGCGTGGCGCGCGCCGTGAGCGTCGGCGACGTCGCGGGATCCGCAGGCGAGGGGCCGGCCGGTTCCATCGCCTTCGCGAGGCCGAAGTCCAGCACCTTCACGGTGCCATCGGCGCGCACCTTGACGTTGGCGGGCTTGAG
>JALHTD010000046.1 GCA_022865555.1 Thermoanaerobaculaceae bacterium
GCCGAGGCAGAGGTGTGGTCCTCCGACTGCCCCCTGGCTGCCGTGCAGTTCGAGCAGGCGTGCGGCAGGAGGGCGCTCCACCCCGTGGAGGTCCTCGAGCGCGCCTACCGGGACGACGGCTTCCCGCAGCGGGTCTCCGCGCCGGCCGAGGGCGCCGGGGCCGACTGACCCCGGGGAGGCCGCCATGCACGAGATCCGCAAGGAGCTCGCGCGCGATCTGGCCTAGGCTCGGCGCGGGAACAGGGGCTTACGACGTGGGGGCCGCCGCGGTTGGGATGCCGACACCCGGCGCGTCCAGCCACTCGCGCGGGAGCACCGCGGCGAGCTCGTGCAGCAGCTCCTCCACCGGCTTGGAGCGGTCGAGCACCACCCGCTCGTCCCCGGGGATCTCCTCCGGCGGCTCGAACTCCCTGAGCTGCCCGTGGTAGATCTCCCAGCGACCGTCGGAGACAACCCCGGTCTTCTGCCCCCGCCGCTCAAGTCGTTCCCGGATGACCTCTTCGTTCGTCCGGCACTCCAGAAGCAGGAACGGCACCCCCAACCGGCGCGCCAGCTTGCGGGCGTTGCGGCGCTGAGAGCGCCTGATGAAGCAGCCATCCAGGATCACCGCGTGGCCGACACGCAGCAGCGGCGCGGCGCGCTCGAGCATCGCGGCGTACGTCCGCTCCGTCATCGAGGGTGCGTACTCCCCCTGGTCGAAAGGCACGTGCCTGCGCGCGTCGGGCGCGAGCCCCAGGATCTCTTTGCGCACCACGTCCGAGCGGACCACCTGCAGCGCGTACAGCTCGGCGATCTTGCGGGCCAGCGTGCTCTTGCCGCTGCCGGTCAGGCCGCACGTGACGATCAAGCGCTGTGGGTTGCAGGCGGCGGCGTAGTGCGCCGCCAGCTCGTAGTACCGTGACGCGGTCGTCCGGATCGCCTCCTTGGCCTGCTCCGGGATGCGCGGGTCGTCCACGGCGAACGAGCTCACCTTTGCGCGGACGTACGCCCGGTAGGTCTTGTAGAACGCCAGGAGCTCCAGAAGCTCGGCGTCTCCCGAGGCCTCCACGTACGCATCCACGAACGCCTTCGCAAACGGCGCGTAGCCGTGAAACTCGAGGTCCATGGCGAGGAACGCCACCTCCTCGGTCACGTCCTGGATGCGGAAGCGCTCGTTGAACTCGATGCAGTCGAAGATCCGGATCGGATCTGTTGCGCAGATGGAGTCCAGGTGAAGGTCGCCGTGGCCGTCCACGATGCGCCCCTCGCTGACCCGCCGCGCGAACAGGGCCGAATGGCGCTGGAAGAACAGGTTGGTCGAGGTGCGAATGAAGTCGAAAGCGGCGACCGGGACGAGCGTGCCCACGTACTTCTCGGTCTGGGCGAAGTTCTCGTCGCAGTTCAGTTTCACGCCGTCGAGACCCTTGAGCGCCCCCGCCGCCGGGGAGAGCACGGCCCGCGCGTGGAAGTCGGCCACGACGCGGGCCATGCGGTGGAAGAGCGCGTCGTCGCCCTCCCCGCGGGCGAGCACTCTCCGCAGCATCCGCTCCTGCGGGAGGCGCTTCATCCGGACCGCGTACTCGACCGTCTCCCCGGGACCGCCCAGGGACAGCTCGCCGTCCTTCTCCCGCAGCGGCACGACGCCCAGGTAAATGTCCGGGCACAGGCGGCTGTTGAGCGCGATCTCCCGCTCGCAGCACTCGAGCCGTTTGGCGAGCGTGGTGTAGTCGAGGAAGCCGAAATCCACCGGCTTCTTGACCGTGTAGGCGTGCGCGTCCGTCAGGAAGATGTAGGAGATGTGGGTCTGGATCACCTCGACATCACGGGTGGGCTCGGGGTAGAAGTTGGGGTCCGAAAGTCGTTGGACGAGCCGGTCAAGGTCCATGCAGTCTCCCCCACCCCGGGATTATACGGCCTCCCCTGCACCGGTCCCTCCTCAGGAGCGCCTGCCCTTCCGCTTGCCGCCCGAGAGCTTGATGAGCAGGCGGACCTGGCCCGCGTGGTAGAGATCGTGGGCAGCGATGCCGTAGATCAGGCGGGCCACCGTCGAGGTGCCTCGTCGCTCCGAGAGGCGCCCCGCCGGGAACGAGGCCACCGCCTCGCGCAGGAGCAGGTGCTGCTCGTCGAGAAGCGCCAGGTCCTGTTTCCAGGAGGCCGCATCGCAACGGACCGGCAAGGCTGGCCAGTTGCTCGGCCTGCGCGGGAACGAGCCCCTTGCGCCCGCGCCGGTCAGCCGCCGGCACACGGCGTACTCCCAGTAGGCGCAGTGCAGTGTGATCTGCCAGACGCTGTTGCGGCCGGGCGCCGGCTCCCAGGCCGCCTTGCCCGCTGCAAGCCCCCGCAGCGCCCCGCGCAGGTTCGGGCCGTGCCAGCCCGGACGGTCGTACGCCTCGTCCAGCAGAGCGAGAAGCAGCTTGATTTCAGGCGCAACATTCTTGGTACCCATGTCGTCATCCTTTCCCAAGGGTGGCCCCGTCAGGTCGCGCTCCTCCCGAGTGCCGCCGCGAGGAGCTCCGGCAGGCGCTCGAGGAACACCAAGCGCGGCAGCACGACCGCGCCGGCCGCGCGCACGGCCGCCAGCATCTCCCCCTGCACGTGCGGGCCGAACGCGAGGACGGTCTTACCGGCGCCCGCCAGGACTCGCACCGCTGCCGCCGGGTCGCCGCCGAGCGCCTCGAGATCCACAACCACGACCCGGCACCCCGACCGCGAAGCCTGGCCGCTGTCGGCCAGCGGCAGCGGGCGCAAGCCCGCAGCCCGCACCGCCGTCTCGATCGGCACCCGAAGGAAGAGGTTCGGCACCAGCATGCCGACCTGCCCAGCATCACCCACGGAGCACCTCCAGCGCGAGGCCCGGGTCGTTGGTGGTTATCGAGGCCACGCCCGCCCGGGCAAGCTCACGCATCCGCTCCGGCCGATTCACCGTCCACGGGTGGAGCGGCCGGCCAGTCGAAAGCAGTGCTTCCACGAGCTTGTGAAGAGGCGACAGCTCGAGGCCATCGGGCAGCCGCACCGGGACCTCGTCGAAGACCAGCGAGAGCGCGACTCCCGGCAGCGCCTCCCGCACCGCCGCGAGCACGGGCTCCGAGGAGGAGATGACCCGCGTGCTCGACGCCCTCGCGCCCAACAGCGCCACGAGCGCCCCCAGCCCCTCCAGCAGGTCGGCCGCCGGAAGCGGTTTGACCTCCACGAAGAGCATGCGATGACCAGGCACGGCACCGGCGATCTCGGAGAGCGTTGGGACACCGTGGCGGCGCAGCGCCTCCAGAAGCCACTCGCGCACTGGCCTTCCCCCCCGGGAACGGTCGTGGTGACACACCCATGTGCCGTCGGCGCAGGGGCGGACGTCCACCTCGACGCCGTCGGCTCCTGCCGCGATAGCGGCCTCGACGCCCGCTAGGGAGTTGTCCGGGAAGCGCGAGGAGAAGCCGCGGTGGCCGATGATCAGCGGTGACCGAATCCTTCGCTCCAGCCTCCCCCTTCCCGACGAGACCGTTCGCCCCGTCCGAGATACAGGGCCCGCCCTTCGGCGGCCCCTGTCAGGCCAGGATCGAGTAGCCCCCGTCCACCACGATGGTCTGGCCGTGGATCATCGAGGCGAAGTCGGTGCACAGGAACACCACGGCGTTGGCCACGTCCTGCGGGGTGATCAGGCGCCCGGCCGGCGTGCGACGGGCCGACTCGTCCAGGAGTTGCTGGCGGTTGGGGAAGTGTTTGAGGGCGTCGGTGTCCACCGTTCCGGCGGAGACCGCGTTGACGCGCACGCCCTGCGGGGCGAGCTCGGCGGCGAGGTGACGCACCATCGACTCGAGCGCCGCCTTCGAGGCGCCCACGGCCGTGTAGTTGGGGATCGCGCGCACCGCCCCGAGCGAGGACACCGCGACCACCGAGCGCGGCCCGTGCGCCGGCAGGTGGAGGAAGTGCTGCACGAGCGGGAGGAGCGCCGCAGCGTTGATGTCCATCGTCCAGTGGAAGTGGTGGAGGGTCAGCTCGCTGACAGGCTTGAGAACGCCCGACGCCGCGTTCGACACGAGGATGTCGAGGCCGTCCCATGCCGCTTCGATCTCGTCGAACATGCGTGAGACGTGGGCCTCGTCCGCCACGTTGCCTTTCACGAGCAAGGCCCGGGCGCCGCGCGCCTCGATCTCCCTCACCACCGCCTCCGCGGGCGCGCGGTGGCGGAAGAAGTTGATGGCCACGTCCACCTTGAGGTCGGCGAGGGACAGGGCGATCGTCCGTCCGATCCCGCGTGAGGAGCCCGTGACCAGGGCGCGCTTGCCGCGCAGGCGCAGATCCATGCCCCTAGCCTCCGCGCGCACGATACCCGGATTTCTTCTCAGCTGCAAACTCGCGCTGCTCGGCCACGCACGCTTGCTGCGCCCCGGAGCCGGGTGCTCGCACTCTGGTTCGAGAAGACGCCACCCTCGTGGCACGCTGCTCGCTTGGCGGAGCCTGCGTCGCCCCGCCGGGAGCAAAGTGCGATACCCGGCTTGCGGTGATATACTTCCTGGCCCCGGCGGCGCCGGGTGTGGAGGTTTTTCCATGCAGTTGGCGGCAACAGAAATGCGGGCCGGCAACATCATCGTGTACAACGGTCAGCTGCACCGGGTCCTCGCGGTCGTCCACGTCACCCCGGGCAACTGGCGCGGGATGGTGCAGTGCAAGCTGCGCAACCTCAAGAC
>JALHTD010000505.1 GCA_022865555.1 Thermoanaerobaculaceae bacterium
ACCCGACCCAAAAGAGCACATCGAACCCTCCGGCCTGGGACGCGAGCGGCACGTCCAGCCCCTTGGCCCACTCGCCCCTGGACTCCGCGGGGAGCTGCCACGGGTTGCCGTTGACCTCCATCCCGCGGAAGGCCGGCTCGGCCTCGGCCGGGAACTCGGCCTTCTCCAGCACCAGGTGCCGGCGCACCTCGACGATCTTGTCCACGTACGAGATGAAGAGCGGGCACGACTCCTCGCACCATCGGCAGGTCGTGCACGCCCAGAAGACCTCCGGATCGATCACGTCGCCCGCCAGCCCTCGATCCGGCACGCCCGGTTTCTCGCCCGGGTTCCGCAGGATCTTCCGTGACGAAGCGTTCAGGTGGTCGCGCAGGTCGATCGTGAGGTCGCGCGGGACGAGCGGCTTCTTGGTGATGGTCGTGGGGCAGACGACCGTGCAGCGCCCGCACTCGGTGCAGGTGTAGAGGTCCAGGAGCTGTTTCCACGTGAGGTCGGTGACTTTCGCAGCACCGAGCGCCGTCCCCTCCTGGATGTTCTCCAGGTCCATCTTCGAGAGGCGCCCCGGCTCGCGGAGAGGCCGCAGCAGCACGTTGGGCAGCGAGGTGTAGACGTGGAAGTGCTTGGAGTGCGGCAGGTAGTTTGCGAAAACGTAAAGCGCGAGGACGTGCAGCCACCACGCCGCGGTGTACGTCGTCCGCAGGCCGGCCTCGCTCGCGCCCGCGAGCCTGGCGCCGACCATCGAGGACACCGGGGTCCACGCCCATGGCCCGGGAGCGCCGCCGCCGATACGCGCGCCGTCGGCCAGCAGGTCGGTGACCATCAGGGCGGCGATCAGGCCGAGGATCACCCAGGCGTCCGCGCTGTACTCCAGCCTCTCAGGCCGCGTGACGAGGCGCCGCCAGGCCGCAATCGCGACCCCGACGAGTACGAGCACCGCGAAGAGGTCCTTGCTGAGCAGGTACGCGTGCCCGAGCGTGGTGTGCATGAGGGGAAGCTCCCACCCCTGCGTCAACCCCTCGACCACCATCGAGAGCGAGCGCACCGTGAACACCAGGAAGCCCCAGAAGATCAGCGCGTGCATGATCCCGGGGATCGGCTCGAGGAACATGCGCTTCTGCCCCACGAAGAACACGAGCAGGCCGCGCAGCCGCTCACCCCAGCGCCCGAGGTCGACCTCGCGCCTGCCGGCCAGAAGGAGCGAGAGTTTGCGGCTCAGCGACCAGGCGACGCCGGCAAGCGCCGCGATGGTCAGCAGCGCGAACCAGAGGGTGCCCGCGACTCCCAGGAAGCTCCCCGCCGTGGCGTAATGGGACATCGGCGACCTCCCCGTCGTCAGGCGGCATTCTGACACACCCCCCGGGCGACACTGCTCGCTGCGACGCGGGGCCTGCTAGAATGCGCACCTCGGGCAGCGTTGCGCCGACGGCATCAGTGGGAGGTTCTTGAGATGACGGGGAAGGTGAAGGTGCAGCCGGTCTCGCGGGTCGGCCTCGAGCCGCTCGTGGCCATGGCGGAGCAGCTGCGCGCCTCCCTCCCCGGCTGGCAGGACACCGCCCCCGTCGAGCTCCGCGGCCAGCCCCCGAGCGACCTTGCCCTCGACCTCCGGCATCTCGCCCGCCACGATGGCGACGGCTTCCTCACCGCCAGCGTAGGGGACGAGGTGGTGGGGTTTGTGGCAAACCACGTCCGCTCCCGCCAGCTCAACGTCCCGCAGCCCTGGCTCCTGCCCGAATACCTGGAGCACGAGGTCGCAGAGCAACTGGTGCGGCGATCCATGGCCTACGGGGAGCGCGCGGGGGCGAGCGACTGCGCTGTGCACGTCCTGGGCGAGTCCCGCTGGCAGGCGATGTTCTTCCGCTTCGGCCTGCGTCCACGCTTCCCGGTCTACCGGCTCGTGCTGACCGCCGAGCACGCACGCGTGGCCGGCCAGGAGCTCGCCAAGCTCAAGCCCTCGAGCGAGCTGACCCAGGACGCGGTGCAGCGTCGCTCCGGCTCGGCGGACCTCGAGCGCCTGGACCGCCTGGCTCGCGGAGTGACGCGGCCGATGGACCACGAGTACTGGCTGACTGAGCGCAGGCTGCGCCTCGCCAAGGTCCGCGACGGGCAACGCATCGCGGGCTACGCGTACGGAGGCCCGGGCCAGTGCGGGCCGGTTGCCGCGGCCACCGGCGAGGCCGCGCTCGCGGCGCTCGGCCGGGCGCTGCAGTTCGCGGCCGACGGCGGTCAGGCCGAAGTCCAGCTCCTGGTGCCGGCCACGTTCGAGAGCGCTCTCGAGCACCTTCTGGACGCCGGCGCCGACTGCCGCGCCAGCTCCATCTGGATGAGCCGCAAAGCGGGCAGCACGCTCGACCGCTACGTCCTCCCCTCTCCCACGATCGGCTAGCTGCTTCCCCTCACTCAGGGAACGCGCAAGACTGGGCCGGCGCGCGGCTTGACCATGGGATGTTCGGGCGGCTTCACGCCGGGAGGCTAGCGGCGCGGCCCGCGCCCGTGAGCCTTGCGGACTCGAACGCTCCTTGGACCTTGCCGCCGCGTGGGAGGCACGCCCTTGCGCCCCGGCTTCCGCGCTTCCGTTGGCTCCACTCCCCTGCCGCGGTCGCGGCGTTCCGGCTCCGGCGGCGGGAGCAGCGGCTGAAGCTTCACCTCCATGAACTCCTCGTCGATCCCCTTCACGAGCACCCGCAGCGGGTCGCCGAGGCGCAGCACCCTCCCCCGCCGCTGGCCGACCAGCCGGTGCCCGGTGTCGTCGTAGCGGTAGAAGTCGTCGGTGAGGTCGGCGACGTGGACCAAACCTTCGACGTAGACCTCCTCGAGCTCGACGAACAGGCCGAACGCGACCACGCCGGTCACGTGCCCCGTGAACTCCTCCCCGATGTGGGCGCGCATATACTCCGTCTGCTTCCACTTCACGACCTCGCGCTCGGCCTCCTCGGCCCGGCGCTCGGTGAACGAGCAGCTCTGTGCCAGCTCCTCCAGGTCGGCCTCCGCGAGCGCGCGCTCCGCGCCTCCGAGCACCTGCCCGGACAGCAGCAGGCCGAGGAATCGATGCACGAGGAGGTCCGGGTAGCGCCTGATCGGCGAGGTGAAGTGCAGGTAGAACTCGGTTGCGAGCGCGTAGTGCCCCTTGCACTGCGGGTGATAGGCCGCGCGGGCCAGAGAGCGAAGCACGAGTGTCTGCAGGAAGCGCTCTCCGGGCTTGTCCGCGATCTCGGCCAGCACCCGTTGCAGCTCGCGGGGCGGGAGCTCCTCCAGGTCGCCCTTGAGCTGGATCCCGAACTCGGCGAGCACGGCCTGCAGCTCGGCCAGCTTTCCCGCCGAGGGGCGCTCGTGGACCCGGAACAGGCCGGGCTGCCGCCCCCATACGAGCATGCGCGCCACGCACTCGTTGGCCGCGATCATCAACTCCTCGATCA
>JALHTD010000506.1 GCA_022865555.1 Thermoanaerobaculaceae bacterium
CGCAGCGAGGGCAGCACCGTCGCGTACGGGCCGGTGCTCGCCGCCAGCTACACCAACCGCGGCACGCGGTACACCGCCGTACGCTTTGCGTTCGGGGGTGGAAAGGAAAGCTACTACGACGACCACGGCAGCCCCCTGCGCAAGCAGTTCCTGCGCGCGCCCCTGCGCTTCTCACGGCTGACGTCGCGCTTCTCGCTGTCTCGGATGCACCCGATCCTGGGCCAGCGGCTGCCGCACTGGGGCGTCGACTATGGCGCGCCCGTCGGCACGCCGGTCATGACGACCGCCGACGGCGTGGTCACCTTCACCGGTTGGCGCGGCGGCGGCGGCAACGCGGTTGAGATCAGACACGCGGGAGGGTTCCTGACGGCCTACCTCCACCTCTCGCGTTTCGCCTCCGGCATCCGCCCCGGGTTTCACGTGGCCCAGGGGCAGGTGATCGGCTTCGTCGGCACGACCGGCATGTCCACCGGACCGCACCTCGACTACCGCATCACACAGAACGGCCGCCACCTCAACCCGCTCCGCGTCGGCAAGGAGCCGGCCCCGCCGCTGCCGAAGAACGAGCTGCCGCGTTTCGCCGGCTGGGCCGAGCACGTGCTGCCCCTGCTCGAGCGGCCCGGAGCGCTTCCCCCGGCAAGCGTGGCCACGCTGCAAGCGGTCGCACCCGTGCCCCTCCATGGCTAGAAGCAGAGGGGCCGGGTGCCGGTCCCCCGTCCCCGAGCCCCGGCCGATCGAGGTGCGCGCCCCGGCGCGGGCGGACCTCGCGGGAGGCACCCTCGATCTCTGGCCGCTGTACTGCTTCCACCCCGGCTCGGTGACGGTCAACGTGGCGCTGCGCAAGGGTGTCCGCGTGCGCCTGCGACCGGGAGGTGCTCCGCCGGGGCGCATCCTGCACACGTCGCCGAGCGCCGCGCCGGTGGAGCTGGGCGCCGGAGATGCGCCACACCACCTCACGGCCGCGGTCGGGTTCCACCTCGTGCCCGAGGGTGGTTTCGCGGTGGAGGTGCTGGAGCAGCCTCCTGTCGGCTCGGGCCTCGGTGCCTCCTCGGCGTTCGCGGTGGCGCTCGCCAAGGCGTGCCTGCGGCTGGAGAGCCGCCGCGTGCCGGTTCACCGCCTGGTGGCTCTGCTGCGCGACCGTGAGGCCGCGGTGCTGGGTGCCCCGACGGGAGTGCAGGACTACTACCCGGCGCTGCTCGGCGGAGCGCTCGCGATTCACCTTGAGCCGGGCGGCGAGCGCGTGGAGCGGCTGCCGGTTCGCCTGAGCTGGATCGAGGAGCGGCTGGTGATCGTGTTCTCGGGGATCACCCACGCCTCCGGGATGGTCAACTGGGAGGTTTACCGGGCGCGGGTGGGCGGCGACGCGCGGGTCGCAGGGGCGCTGGACGAGATCGTTGAGGCCGCCGCGGCGTGCCGGCGCGGGCTTGTCGACGCGGACGAGCAGGCGGTGGGGCGGGCCGTTGCGGCCGAGTGGGCGGCCAGGAGGCGCCTGGCCCCTGCCGTGACCAACGCCGCCCTCGAGGCGATCCTGGCGGCTGGGGTTGGCGCGGGCGCGTGGGGCGGGAAGGCGTGCGGCGCCGGCGGCGGCGGGAGCCTGCTCTTCTGGGTCCCGGCGGGGAGGCGCGCGGCGGTGTGTGCCGCGGCGCTCGCGGCGGCCCAGGCGGGGGCTTTCGAGGTCACGGACGGCCTCACCGCGCGCGGCGCGGCGGTGCCCGGGAAGCGCTAGGATGGTGCAGCGCCGGGGCTGAGACCCGGCATCGGGAGGCGGACCATGGCGGAGCCTCGCACGGTGCGTGCCCCGCGGGGCAGCGAGCTCTCCTGCAAGGGGTGGGCGCAGGAGGCCGCTCTGCGCATGCTCATGAACAACCTCGACCCCGAGGTGGCCGAGCGCCCGCAGGACCTCGTGGTCTACGGGGGCACCGGGAAGGCGGCCCGCAACTGGGAGTGCTTCGAGGCGCTGGTCGCGAGCCTGAAGGGGCTCGGCAGCGACGAGACGCTGCTGGTGGCCTCGGGGAAGCCCGTGGGGATCTTTCGCACCCACGCCGACGCCCCGCGCGTGCTCATCGCCAACGCCAACCTGGTCCCGCACTGGGCGACCTCCGACGAGTTCCGCCGCCTTGAGGGGCTCGGCCTGACGATGTACGGCCAGATGACCGCGGGGTCCTGGATCTACATCGGGACGCAGGGGATCTTGCAGGGAACCTACGAGTGCTTCGCGGCCGCCGCCAGGAAACACTTCGGCGGCACTCTGCGTGGGCGTCTGGTCGTCACCGCAGGCCTGGGCGGGATGGGCGGGGCGCAGCCGCTCGCCGCCACCATGAACGAGGGAACGTTGCTGGCCGCCGAGGTGGACGAGACGCGCATCGACAAGCGCCTGGCCACCGGGTACCTGGACGAGAAGTTCGCCGGCCTGGACGGGGCGATCGATCGCGCCCTGGCGCTCAAGGGGGAGGGCGCCGCCCGCTCCGTGGGCGTGGTGGCCAATGCGGCCGAGCTGCTGGCGCGGCTGATCGGGCGGGGCATCGTGCCGGACGTCCTGACCGATCAGACCTCCGCCCACGACGAGCTCAACGGCTACGTGCCCAACCGGATGAAGCTCGCCGAAGCGCTCGATCTACGCCGGGAGAACCCCGAGAAGTACAAGGCCGAAGCGTACCGCACGATGGCCGAACACATGCGCGCGATGCTCGAGCTGCAGCGCCGGGGAGCCGTCACCTTCGACTACGGCAACAACCTCAGAGGTCAGGCGATCAAGGCCGGCGTGGACGACGCCTTCCAGGTGATCGGTTTCGTGCCGCTCTACATCCGCCCGCTGTTCTGCACGGGCAAGGGCCCGTTCCGCTGGGCGGCGCTCTCGGGCCGGCCGGAGGACATCCACCGCACCGACCGGGCGATCCTCGAGGCCTTCCCGGAGGACGAGGCACTCTGCCGCTGGATTCGCATGGCCCAGCAGCGCGTGCACTTCCAGGGGCTTCCCGCTCGGATCTGCTGGCTCGGGTATGGCGAGCGTGCGCGCTTCGGTTTGATCATCAACGATCTGGTGGCGAGGGGCGAGATCTCGGCGCCGATCGTGATCGGCCGCGACCACCTGGACTCTGGATCGGTCGCGTCCCCGAACCGGGAGACCGAGGGGATGCGCGACGGCTCCGACGCGATCTCCGACTGGCCGCTGCTCAACGCGCTTTTGAATACGGCGGCCGGCGCGACGTGGGTCTCCATCCACCACGGCGGCGGTGTCGGAATCGGCTACTCGCAGCACGCCGGCATGGTCGTGGTCGCCGACGGCACCCCGGATGCCGCACGCCGCCTGGAGCGCGTGCTCACCACCGACCCGGGGACAGGCGTGATGCGCCACGCGGACGCCGGGTACGAGGAGGCGATCGAGTGCGCACGACGCACGGGACTCCGCATCCCGATGCTGCCCGGCGGCGCTGGCTCGCGCTGAGCGTGGCGGGAGCCGCCGCGGTCGTCGCCGCGCTCGCGGCGGGCCCGTGGCCTGACCTTGCCCCGACCTCCCTGTTCTGGCGCGTGCCGCTCGCCGCGGTGGCGCTGGTGCTCGCTTGGCGAAGGCTGCCCCGCCGCGGCCCCTTCTTGGCGCTGGTCGTGCTGGCAGCGCTCGCGCTCGACGCGGCCGTTCCGACGGCGCGCAGCGCGAAGGACCTCGCGGCTCGGGTCAACACGCGGGCCGTGGAGCTTCAGCGAGAACTGGGTGCGCTCGCGGAGGACGCGAGGTTGCACCGGTTGCTCTACCCGGGCGGCGGCGAGGCGGAGCCGGAGGCGCCCTTCGCCCTGGTCGAGAAGTCGTGGCGCGCGCTGCCGGTGACAGTGGACTCGCTGGTGGTGGTTGACGAGCACGGGCTGCCGGTGGCGTGGGCGGGGCGGTCCCCCCGCCTGCCGGTGCACCTGCGGCCCCTTGGGGAACGCACCATCGTGGTCGAACCGGGCGTGGGCTCCGTCTGGCTTTGGTGGCGGGAGAGCGTCTTCGAGAGCGGCCGCCAGATGGGGGCGGTGCTCGCTGGGGTCGAGTTGCCAGAGGCTGGCAGCCGGACCGTGCGGGGAGTGTGGGCGGGGCGGGCAGCGGAAGTGGGCGTCCACCTCGAGAGCCCCGGCGAAGGCCTCGCCCCCGGCCCAACACCTTCGGTGAGCTTCGACGTGCACCCCGCCCGACCCGTGGCCTGGAGCGCCCCCGGGGCCGGACTGCTCGCGGTTCTGGTGCTTCTCGCCGTCGGAGGCCCGCCCTCGCGCCTCGCGCTGGTCGGAGGTGGCGCTCTCCTCGTCCTCCCCCTGATGGGCTGGCTCGAGCGTGAATGGTGGCTGGTCGGCCTGGTCGCGGGCGGCGCCCTAGCCGCAGCGCGGCTGCCTCGCGGGTGGTGGATGCGGGCAGCCAAGGCGGCAGGTGTGGGCGTCCTGGCATGGGCCCTGCCGGGGCTCTTCGACCTCCTCGACATCGGCCTGCTGACCGAAAGCCTGCTGTGGCCGGGGGTGATGCGATGGGCGCTGGTGGCGGCGTTAGCGGTGCTGCTGCGCAACGCTGGCGGCGGGGGTCCTCCCGTCCCCTGGCCGCTCCGCCTGGCGAGCTGGCTGCCGCTGGCGGCGGGGGTCATC
>JALHTD010000507.1 GCA_022865555.1 Thermoanaerobaculaceae bacterium
GGGCGGCCGCGAGCCGGTCGTCCAGTTCCACCGCCCGAACCCTCGAAAAGCGGTCCAGCAGGGGGCCGGTGAGGTCGCCCCTTCCCGGCCCGATCTCCAACACCCTTGGGGGCGTGTCGGCGAGGGCGGCCACGATGGCGCGCGCCGTTGCGGGGTCGCGCAGGAAATGCTGGCCGAGCCTCTGCCGCCGCCTCCGCACGGTTGCCACCCCCTCCCGTCACGCTTACAATAGCGCGCCCCGGCGGTGCGGGGGCGCCGGAATTCGCGGGATCCCCCCGCACTTGTCACCGTAGGGACGCCGGGGAGCTAGGGCCAGGGCGCGAGCACTGCATTCGACTGCTGCATCTCGGTCGCCGGAAGAGAGGGGAAAGACACGATGGGCGGAAAAGTCTCCCACATCACGGATGCCACCTTCGAGTCCACGGTGATCAACAGCGACAAGCCGGCCATGGTGGACTTCTGGGCCACCTGGTGCGGCCCGTGCAAGAACATCGCCCCCCACGTCGAGGCGCTCGCCGACGAGTTCGCCGGCAAGGCCGTCGTCGCGAAGCTGAACGTCGACTCCAACCGCCAGAGCGCCATCAAGTTCGGGATCCACTCGATTCCGACGCTGCTCTTTTTCAAGGGTGGTAAGGTGGTGGACCGCGTGATCGGTGCGGCGGACAAGAAGGTCCTCAGGGACAAGTTGACCGCGCTTCTGTGACGCAACGGCCAACTGAGGTGCGCGGCTGAGAGCAGCCGCGCCACGGCAAGCATGATGTAGCGTGGGCGCCCTCGCCCGCGCGAGCGAAGCGAGGGCAGCCGCGCCACCGGCGATTGCGGGGAGTGGCCCAAGCGCCACGCGGGCAAGTGGGTGTCCACGGCTGGGGATGGGAACACCGGAACTGCACACCATTGAGGGACCGCGAGGCCCGGTCGCCTACGAACGTTGGGGTGCGGGGCCCCCGCTGCTGTTGCTGGCAGGCCTGGGCTCCCGATCACGCCTGTGGGGCGAGCTCCCGCGCCTCCTCTCCGAGCGTTTCACCGTCCTCGCCCCCGACAACCGAGGGGTCGGCGGCTCTCGCGGCGGCGAGCCGTTCACGCTCGAAGGGAGCGCCGACGACGCAGCGCTTGTCGTGGCGGACGCGGGCTTTCCTTCCACGGGCGTGATCGGCGTCTCGATGGGTGGCCTGATCGCGTGCCAGCTCGCGGTGCGCCACCCGGAGGCGGTACATCACCTGGTCGTGGCCTCCTGCGGCGCACGCCTCACCCCGTCCCACATCCGCGTCCTGCGGTTCTTCGAGCTCGCGTTCACCCGCCTCGCGCCCGAGGAGGCCGCCAACGCACTGATGGCCTTCGCCTTCGCGAGCACGTTCGCCGACCGCTACCCGGGTTTCGTGGATCAGGCCGCGCGGCTGTGGACCCTCGACCCCGACGACCGGCCGGGAGCGCTGCAGCAGCTCGCGCACCTGAAGGCGGGGTTGGACCTGCGGCCGCGGCTCGCCGGCATCGCCTGCCCGACGCTCGTTCTCGCGGGCGAGCTCGACCCCCTTGCGCCCGCGGCAGCCACCCGAGAGCTTGCCGCGGCGATCCCGGAGGCACGTTACCGAGAGGTGCCTGGGGCCGCCCACTCGGTGCTCGCCGAAGGGGGTAGCGCCCTCCTGAACGAGGACATCGAGTTCCTCACCACCTGACATCCGCTCGCGTGTTCGCGAGCGGATGTCACCCCGGGTCCCTCCACCGGCGGGACGGAGGATCCCCTCGGATCCGAAATGCACTCCCCGACGAAGCTGTGTGCGGGGCTCGCGCGTAGAATGCCACGCCATGACCCCTCCCCTGGACCCCAAAGAAAGAGGCGGACCCGGGCTCGAGCCCGCACTCGAGGAGCTTCGGGCGCGCCTCGCCGCCGATCTCGATGCTCTGATGGCGGCGGTCGGGAGCCTGAGCCAGGCGCAGGCCGACTGGAGGCCCGCGCCCGGCCACTGGTCGGTGGGCGAGGTGCTCCATCACCTGATCCTCTCCAACAGTTCCTTCGCGCTCGTCGTCACCAAGTTGGTGGAACGCGGGCGGCGCGGAGGGCTGAACGCCCGCCCGGACGGGCGGCGCTCATGGCCTCGGCTGCGCACGTTCGCCGACGTGAAGGCCTCGGGGCCGGTCAGGAACCCAAACCGCGTCACGCCCACGCACGGGCTGCCGGTGGAGCAGTTGCGCCGCGAGCTGGCCGAGTCGCACCGAGCCGTCGAGCGACAGATCCCCGACCTCGGCGGGCTCGACCTGGCTGCTCTGCGCTTCCCGCACCCGCTGAGGTTCGAGTTGAACGTCTTTCAGTGGGCGGACATCACCGGCGCCCACGAGCGCCGCCACCTGCACCAGATCGAGACGGTGCTGGCGGCCCAGGGGTTCCCCTCCGCGAGGCCCTGAGCCCTGAAGGCTGCCCCGGGGAAAAGCCGCTGCTCCTCGCGCCCCGCGTTTGCTCCGTGCCCGCCCGGCTTCGCTAAACTGCAGGGGTGCGCTCCCGGCTGGCACGCACGGCGGGTTTCCTCGCCCTGGTTTTCGCGGGCGGGACGATCGGGTACCGCCTGATCGAGAGAGCCGACTGGTGGGACTCCTTCTACA
>JALHTD010000508.1 GCA_022865555.1 Thermoanaerobaculaceae bacterium
ACCTCTTCGACGGCCGGCGCTGGAGCGCTGGCCGTCTTCTTGAGGCGCTCGTCGAAGGTGACGAGGAAGCCCAACTCGCCCTCCGAGATCGGTCTGGCGTAGGCGATGCGGTTGAGGATCGTGTCCAACTCCAAGAAACGAATGCGAAGCACGCTGGCGTCGGGGGCTAGCGGCAGGAAGCGCTGCAGCAGTTGCGGGGTGGCGGCCATGATCTCGTAGAGGGTGAGGAAGCCTGCGAAGTCGAGGATGTCGACGGCGTCGCTGAGGTTCCAGTTGATGCTGGCCTCTCGCGCCTGCCGCTGCGTCAGGTACTCCTGGATCTCCTCGGGGATCCCGGTCGCCACCCACTCCTCGCCGTGGATGGCGCGCAGCGACTCGCGCATGATCTTGCGGAGACGCAGCAGGATCTCGCTGGACATCTGGCACGCGTCGAGGTTGGTGTCAAGCTTGCTCATGGCCGCCCGTCAGTTCCACGGTGTCGTGCTACGCAAGTGGGCCCAACGGCGCAGGAAGCGCTCGCGGCGCTCGAGTTCTCGCACCGCCAGAAGGAGCAGCTTGCCGCGCGTCAGGGGGTCAGGGACGCTGAGAAAGCTCTGCTGTTGCTCTGTCGAAAGACCGAGCTCCGCCGTGATCCGCCACGTGAGCGTGCTCAGGTCGTGCTGCCGCACCGGAGCCGCGGCGTCCTTGCCGATGCGCTGGCACAACCGTTCGTAGCGGGCCATCAGCAGGCGCGCAGTGGGCTCCTCCTGCCTGCCTGCGGGCGGCTGCTCGGGGTACCTCTCCGCGCGCACCAGGGTCACCTCCTCGCTCACCAGCGAGAGCAGGCGGCAGCGGCTGACGCCGTGCAGGGCCGACTCGCCCTCGCTCTCGCCCGCGACCATCGCGGTGACCCCGACCTCGTGGACGGACTCCCCGTCCACCAGCGAGACGACCACCGCGCCGCCGAAGCCGCGGGCGCGATCCAGGATGCCACGGGTCGCCAGCCGCGCCCAGGGCACGCTGACGCGCTCGCCTGGAAGCAGGACCGCCCCCTCGAGGGGGTAGAGGGGAAGAGTGAAGACGCCTCGCATTGAACGCATACTACAACCGGAGCGTGAAAGCCTCAACACCCGGGCGCGCGGTGCCCGAACCGTCGGGTACCGCCAAGGTCAACCGCTGCCTGGCCGGGAGCGACCAGGCTAGGCGCCCGAGGTGGGCCGGGCGGCAACCGCGGTCGAGAACTCCTCGCCCCGCCGAACGACGGCCAGGATGCCCCCGGCCAGCAGCACGACGAGCCCGGTCCAGAGCAGGCCGATCATCGGCTTGATCGTGACGTCTACCGCGAACTTCATCGGCTCACCGGGGTCGCCGGGGGCGCTCGGATCGAGCACCTCGACCTCGACGGTCTTGTCGTTGGGGTTCATGCGCCCGACCCTCACCATCACGCCGGGCAAACCGGGAACCGCGGCATCCTCGTGCGACTCGCCCGCCTCGCCGCCGCGGTAGACGGGCTCGACCTCGACGGCCTTGCCGGAGGGGTCGGTCGTCTTGAACACCACGCCGATGTTGATCTTCCCCGCCTGGGGGTCGAAATCGGAGAGGTCGAAGTTGTCGAACTTGAGTGCCACGCCCTTGTAGGTCAGGCTCTCGCCTTTGTGCAGCACGGCGCGCTTCGCCACCCCTCCGCCGACGCCGCTCACCTGGAGCCGGACGCGACCGGCGCCGGCGTCGACCCCGGAGATCGCGACCGCCGCGCCCTTGGGGCCGGCGAGCGGCACGGGGTCGCTGCTGAAGTCGGTCCCACTGGAGCTGATGTACGGTGTCACCTGCTGCGTGTCCTTGCCGTGGCGAACCGTGAGCCGGGCACCGATCGAGAGCCGCTGGGCCTCGCCGTGGCCGCCCGACATGTCGAAGCCGTCGAAGGTGACCTCGAACGGGCCGGCCTTCTGCGTCTCGCCCTTGGCGAGCTCCACGGTCACCCCGTTCTCGGGGCTTCTCCCGGGGTCGAACTCGATCGGGGAGACGTAGACGTCGTGCGTGAGGCGCATGCGCACGTCGGGGTTGGACACGAGTTGGTTCGACTTCTCATTTCGGAACATGAGCGGGCGGGCGACGTAGCTCCTGCCCCCTCCCTCGCGGACCTCGACGAGCATCGCTTCCCGCGCGGTCGGGGTCGGTTTGTCCACGCCCTTGAAGGTAAGGGTGTACCCCATGACCTGCTTGCTCTCGTTGAGCGTCAGCACGACCTTCTGCGTGCGGTCGAACGCCGAGGAGGTGACGATCCCGGCGAGCATGAGCCCCAGCCCGACGTGAGCGAGGTAGCCGCCGGCCACCCGGAACCTCTTCGCGCGCACCTCGTCCCAGGTCTTCAGGGCGTTGGAGAAGAACGCGAACAGCGAGACGAGGAGGAACGCCACGTACAGCGCGCCCCGGGCCCCGACAGCTATCCCGACCGCGCTCGTAACCACTGCCAGGGTCCCCGCAAGGCCCAGCCGCTTTGCGAACTCCTTCGACGTGCCCTTCCAGTGCAGGAACGGGACGACGCCCAAAAGAGAAGCCAACAGGATCCCGATAGGCAGCGTCACCGTGTTGTAGAACGCTGGCGCCACCTGCGAGGGCTTGGTCGCCAGGCGGGTGATGAGCGGGGCCGACGTGCCGAGGAGCACCATGGCGGCGGTGGCCAGCAGCGCGGTGATCGCGAGCACGAAGAACACGGTCCTGGACAGAAACGGCTCGTCGCCGGGCTGCGTGGGGATCTCCCGCCAGCGCCACGCCAACGCCCCGAAGCCGATCAGCAGGGCGCCGGCAAGGTTTGCCACCACCCAACCGGTGATGCCGAGGTCCACGAAGGAGTGCACCGAGAAGTCGGCCAGCACGCCGGAGCGCGTCAGGAACGTGGCGTAGACAACAAGCACGTAGGCCAGGATGGCGAGCGAGAAGTTGAGCTTTCGGAAGCGACCCCGCGCCCGTTGCAGGAGCATCCCGTGCACCAGGGCGACGGAGGCGATCCACGGCACCAGCGACGAGTTCTCGACCGGATCCCAGCCCCAGTACCCACCCCAGCCGAGGGTGACGTAGGCCCAGTAGCCGCCGAGCAGGATCGCGCACCCGAGCGTCACAACGGTGACCAGCGCCCACGGCATGGCGGCCTTGGTCCACTCGTCGTAGCGGCGCTCCCACAGGGCCGCCACGGCAAAGGCGAACGGTACCGCGGTGGCGGCGTAGCCGAGGAACATGATCGGCGGGTGGATGGTCATCCATGGGTTCTGCAGCAGCGGGTTGAGGCCCTGCCCGTCGGAGGGCACCTGGCCGGGCGGCAGGTCGGCGAGGAGCCGGAAAGGCGACTGCCGGAGCAGGATGAGGAGCAGAGAGATCTGGGCGAGGTTGTACACGATGAGGGTGCGGTCCTCGTAGTGCTGCGCGTAACGGATGAGCGGCAGGCCCACGATCATCCCGCACAGCAGCCACAGCAGGAAGCTGCCCTCCTGTCCCGCCCAGAAGGTCGAAATCAGATAGTGGGTGGGCAGCGAAAGATCGGAGTAGGAGCAGACGTAGTGGATGCGGAAGTCGTTGGTCAGGATGAGGTAGAGGAGGACTGCGCTTCCGATCACCACACCCGTGGTTGCGAGCGCGTACGCCTGCCTGGCCCATGCGCGGGCCTCAGCGTGACCCCGAAGGCTCCGGAAGTAGAAGTACGTTGACGCAACGAGGGCAAACAAAGCCACCCACAGTGCGATGGCACCCGGTAGAAACATGATCCCCCCTGGTTAGGCGCGGCGCGATCGCGCCGCAGATGTCACGAGGAGCTGGAGCCGTACTCCTTCTCCTCGACCCCTTGATACTTCGACGGACATTTCACCAACAGCTTTTCTGCCTCGAGAACTCCGCCATGAAAGCGGCCGATGGCAACAACCTGTGTGGCCTCGTGGAAGTTGCCTGGTTTGAGCCCCTTGTACGCGATCTTCAGGACGTCGCCGCGGTCGTCCTGAATGGCGAACATCAGTCGGGAGGAGGCTTCCTCGAAGTTGTCCGAACCGGGGACGAGCTTGCCCGCGACCTGTACGGCATCCGAGGTCGCACGCGCCTGCTGGAAGCTGACGTACGGCGTGAGGTTTGACTTGAAGGCCCCGGCGCCGAACGCGACGAAGCCGATGATGGCCACCACACCTACGACGGTCCACACCATCCTACTACGGCTCATTGCTCCTCCTCGAGCCGGCGCACGCGGCGATCGAGGGCGAGGCAGTACGCGAAGACGCCGAGCCAGATGACGACCGTCACGGCCGCAACCCAGATCATGCTCTCAGGACCAGGCATCGCCTACGCCTCCTCACGCCCCCTACGGGCCAACCGCACCCGCGCCAGCCGGACTTCGAGAGTGTATAACCAGGAGAACAGCCCAGTAAATCCCACTAACGAGCCCAAGAGGACCTGGAGCATCCGGGACTCCATCTGGAGCTTGAGGTTGCCGGTTGCCCCGATGATCGTATCCGGGTGCAGCGACCAGTAGATACGCGGCACCACGAAGACCAGGAATGGCATCGTGACGAAGGCCAGCACCGCATAGGCGGCCGACAGGCTGGCACGGCGCTCCTCGTCCGGGATCGCCTCGCGCAGCGCGAAGTAGGCGGCGTAAATGAGAAGCAGTATCACAATTGAGACCTCGCGCGGGTCCCAGTTCCAGAACGAGTTCCACATGACGTTGGCGAACAGCGAGCCGGTGACGGTGGCGAGCACCGAGAACACCAGGCCCAGGCGGGCGGCCGCGGCGGCCCGCGCGTCGTCGATGGGGTTTCGGGTCCGCAGGTATCGCAGCGAGGCCACAAGGTTCACGCAGAACGCCAGCACCGCGACCCACGCCTGGGGCACGTGGAAGAACACGATGCGGGCCGACTCGCCCTTAAAGCCGAGGGCGGAGGGTGCGTAGAAGAGGGCACCCAGGATCACGAGCACGAGCCACACGCCCAGGGTCCATTGGAGAACGGCTCTCAGTTGGGTCTTAGTCATGCCACACCACCGGGAACAGGTACACGGATATGAGCAACGTCGCACCCCCGAGCGAGACGACGCCCTGGAGCGCGGGCAAGACCGCTACGACCGCGGCGCTCCCCGCGGCCGCCCGCGTCCCCTGGATGAGCATCACCAGGAGCGGCAACACCAGAGGCACGCTGAGGATAGCAAAGAGCGTCGTCGAGCCGGAAGCCCGGGAAATGATGGCTGCCACGATCGTGGAGGTCGCCGAGAGCGCCACCGCCCCGCACGCCAGCAAGAGGACCAGGCTCGGAACGCCTCGCACCGAGTAGCCCATCAGCGCGCAGTAGAGCGGCACGATGAAGGCGTACAGCGACGCGAGGAGAATGAGGTTGAAGAGGAACTTGCCGGCGAGCACCGCGAGCGGCCGGGCGGCCAGACGCAGGGTTTTCGCGGTG
>JALHTD010000509.1 GCA_022865555.1 Thermoanaerobaculaceae bacterium
CCGTCGAGCTCGCGCGGGTGGTCGAACACCGCGTACGCCGCCCGCAGCAGCGCCAGGCGCGCCTCGCCGGGCGGGTGGCTCTCGGCGAGCTGAAAGAGCGCCTCGGCGAACACGACCTCCCACTTGGCGCGAATCCCCGCGCGGCGGGCGAAGAGCCTCCCGCGCGGGTGAGCCAGCGCCCAAACGCCCGGTTCCCGCAAGGCACGCAGCAAGCGCTCGGTCTGGTCCCGCCGCTCGCCGAGCCCGGTGTGCACCGCCGCCACCAGCAGCACCCCCTCACGGGCCGTGCGCGGCACATCCAGCCGCCCGTCCTCCAGGATCTCGACCTCCAGCCCCTGCACCAGCCAGAGGTCCTCGCCGCGCCGCCGGTTCCACGAGGAGACCGCCCGACGCTGCAGCTCGACCCCCTCCGCATCGAGCCCGTTCACGCACGCGAGCCCGCGGGTGTGGTCGGCCACCACTGCCCACGCCGCCCCCCGCCGCGCACAGGTGCGGGCCATCGCCTCGAGGGTGCCGGCGCCGTCCGAGGCCCGCGTGTGCCAGTGCGCCGCGCCTCGCAGGTGGCGGGGGTCGAGGGCGCCGTCCTCCGCCACCACCCGGGTCGCCTCCGCCGCCGAGAGGAACCCCTCCCGGGTGGCGGGCGCCCGGAGACGGTGAGGGCCAGCCAACCGGTGGGCGGCGGCGATCAGCGCGTCGCGCCCGCGGCAGCCGCGCAGCATCGCCACCGTGGGCAGCACCTCCAGGGGAACGGTCTCGGGCAGCCGGCGTGAGCCGTCGAGCTCGCGCGGGTGGTCGAACACCGCGTACGCCGCCCGCAGCAGCGCCAGGCGCGCCTCGCCGGGCGGGTGGCTCTCGGCGAGCTGAAAGAGCGCCTCGGCGAGGTCCGCGTTGCTCACCACGCGCCCAGGGTACTTCAAACAAAAGCCTGCAACCTGGGGCTTGAGGTTTGGGCAATGCGGAGAAGCTTCTCCTCAAGCCGCAAGCCGTCTGCGAGGGCGGGCGGCAAGCCCCAGGCGTGCGGGTGCCGTGGTACCGTTCGCGCATGCAACGCCTGCTGCTCGTGGACGGGCACTCCAACCTGTACCGTGCCTTCTACGCGATCCGTACGCCGCTCTCGGCCCCCGACGGCACGCCCACCGCGGCCTTGTTCAACTTCCTGCGCATGCAGCACAAGATGCTGCGAGAGATCGAGCCCAGCCACGTCGGGGTGGCGTTCGACGTCGGCAAGGAGACTTTCCGCACCCGCATGGACGAGCGCTACAAGGCCCACCGTCCACCCATGCCCGAGGAGCTGCGCGTTCAGATCCCGCTCACCCAGGAGGCCCTCGGCCTGCTCGGGGTCGCGGTTCTGACCGAGCCCGACGTCGAGGCCGACGACGTCATCGGAACCCTCGCCCAGCGCGCCGCGGCGGCGGGTTTCGAGGTCGTGATCGCCTCCACCGACAAGGACCTGATGCAACTCGTGCGCGACCCCTCGATCAAGATGTGGCACACCCGCCTCGAGCGCCTGCTGGACGAGAAGGGGGTGGAAGAGGTGTTCGGCGTGCCCCCTGCCAAGGTCGGCGAGGTGCTCGCGCTGATGGGGGACAGCTCGGACAACATCCCGGGCTGCCCGGGGATCGGCGAGAAGGGCGCCCGAGAGCTCATCGCCGCCTGGGGCAGCGTCGATGCCGTTTACGCCCACCTGGACGAGGTCACGCCGCCCCGGGCACGCAAGGCCCTTACCGAGCACCGCCACGAGGTCGAGCTCTCTCGCGAGCTGGTGCGAATCCGAACGGATCTCAAGCTGCGCGAGAAGATCGAGAGCCTCGCCCGCCGGCCGGCGCGCACCCAGGAGCTGGCCGAATTCTACCGGAGGGTCGGCTTTGCCTCGCTGCTCGCCGAGATCGAGCCCAAGGCCGAGGCGCCGCCCGCCGCGCCCGCCCGTGAGGCAACCCTCGATCAGGTCGAGCCGCTGCTGCGACGCGAGGGCACTGCGGTGGCGCTCGCCGAAGGGCGCCTCGCGGTGGCCACCGCCAAAGACACCGTCGCCGTGGTGGCTCCCCAAGGCAAGCTCGCCCGCGCCGTGGCGCCGCACCTCGCCAAGCTCTGGTGCCACGACGCCAAGGCGCTGCTCGCGGCTCTGCGCGATGCAGGTGCGAAGCCAGCCGCAGTGCCCCGCGACGCCATGCTGGCTGGCTATCTGTTGGCGCCGGGCGAGACCACGGACCTCGCCGGGCTTTGCGGCCGCTTTGCCGTCGCCCCTCCGGCAGGAGACACCCCGGACGAGCACGCCCGGGCGCTGGCGGCGCTGGCCCCCATCCTCGCCACGCGCCTCAAGAAGGAGGGGCTCGAGGAGGTCTTCACGACCCTCGAGCTGCCGCTGGTGCCGGTGCTGGAGGAGATGGAGCGCCACGGCATCCGTCTCGACATCACGGTCCTCGAGGAGCTCTCGCGGCGTCTCACCACGTCGCTGGCGGAGCTGGAGCGGGAGATCCACTCCGAGGCGGGCGGGCCCTTCAACATCAACTCGCCGCAGCAGCTCGCCGAGGTCCTGTTCGAGCGCCGCGGGCTGCCCGTGCTGCGCCGTACGGCGAAGACCAAGGCACCCTCGACGGACGCCGACGTGCTGGCCGAGTTGGCCGCCCGCGGCCACCGGCTCCCGATGCTCCTGCTCGAGTACCGGGAGCAGACCAAGCTGAAGTCCACCTATGTGGACGCGCTGCCCAAGCAGGTCGCCGCCGACGGCCGCGTCCACACCCGCTTCAACCAGGCGGTGGCTGCGACCGGCCGGCTCTCGTCCTCCGATCCGAATCTGCAGAACATACCGGTCCGCACGGAGCTTGGGCGGGAGGTCCGGCGCGCGTTCGTCGCCGACCCGCACCACGTCCTGCTGGCCGCCGACTACTCGCAGATCGAGCTGAGGGTGCTCGCCCACCTCTCCCAGGACCCGGCCCTGGAGGAGGCGTTCTCCCGGGGGGAGGACATCCACCGCGCCACGGCCGCGCTCGTCTTCGGAGTGGCCCCGGAGCTGGTCGGGCCCGAGCAGCGCCGCGCCGCCAAGACGATCAATTTCGGTCTGATCTACGGCATGGGCGCGTACGCCCTGGCGCACGAGCTGGGGGTGAGCAACGCCGACGCCCAGAAGTTCATCGAGGCCTACTTCGCGCGGCTGCCGAAGGTGCGCGAGTACCTCGACCGCACCAAGGAGCAGGCCCGCGAGACCGGCAAGGTCACCACGCTGTTCGGGCGCGTGCGCTTCATCTCCGGCCTCGACGCGACCAACAGCCAGGTGCGGGGGAACGCCGAGCGCCAGGCAATCAACGCGCCGGTGCAGGGGACCGCGGCGGACCTCATGAAGCTCGCGATGATCCGCCTGCATCAGGAACTCGCGAAGCGCGGGGTGCCGGCGCGCCTGCTGCTGCAGGTGCACGACGAGCTGATCCTCGAGGTCGAGAGCAAGGCCGCAAAGGAGGCCGCCGCCCTCGCCAAGTCGATCATGGAGGGTGTCGCGGAGCTACGGGTTCCCCTCAGGGTGGACATCGGAACCGGAAGCTCCTGGGCGGCCGCGACAGGTTAAGATGAGCCGATGCGCCGCCTGACGATTCTCACGCTGGTGCTGCTGAGCGCTCCCGTCCTGGCCCAGAAGCCATGGGAGACGCGGGTGGATCTCCCGGTGCCGGTCCCGCTCGAGCTGCCGGCGGTGCCGCCTTTGAACCCTTTCGCAGTACCGGTCCTCTCCCCCCCGTCCCCGGTCGCCACCCCTTTGCGGGAGAAGTTCACCGACACGTTCACGGTGCTCGCGTCCGCCTACGTGAGCAGCGAGGGGTCGTGCCGCCGCGTCGTTCTCACCCGCGCGCCGTGGCCCGGGATGGACAGCGCCGTGCGGCAGAAGCTCTCCGAGACAAACTTCACCCCCGCACGCGCGGGCGGTGCCCCCGTGGCGATCTGGCTCCCGATCGCCATCGACTTCAAGGGGCGCGTCGACGAGGGGCGGGTAGCGAAGCTCCAGGCGACCGCCCCCGACCCGAGTGCGCCGCCCGTGCCCGAGGTTGCCGCGGTTCCCACCCCCGATGCACGCGACCTCGAGTTGCCCGCCACACCGCTCGATAGGGTGGACCAGCTCGCCAACCCCAAGCGCCCCCCCCGCATACGGGTCGACGGCCATGCCTGGCGTCAGGCGATCCGCCTCCTCGCCGAGGTCAGTCCGGAGGGGCGCTGCCAGCGCGTGGTCTTCCTCGCCTGTCCCGAGGGGCTGCGGCCGTGGCTTCTCGCCTCGATGGCGGCGTGGACGTTCCGCCCCGCCGCCGGAAAGTCCGGACCCGTCCAGGCCTGGGCACTGCTGGAGGGGGAGGTGGAGGTGGAGGTCGGGGACCTGGTCTCCGAGGGGCTCCGGGTCATGCGGGCGGGATCGTACCCGCGCGTGGGCGCACGATCCGCCGCCGGTCCCCCTCCCGGCGCGTGACGCGCTGGGAGTCCATCCACTCGAGGATCGGGATCGCCAGCTTGCGGGTGAGGCCGAAGCGCTCCTTGAACGCCCCGACCTCGAAGCTCTCCACCCCCCAGGCCTGCAGGGAAGCCGCCACCTCCTCGAGCAGGCCGCGGTGCATGACCCACTTGCCGCCAACGCGGGCGAGCCGCTTCTGGTCAACGAGAAAACGCGCGATCCCCTGCACGACGCGGGGGTCGGCGCCCAGCGCGGCCGCCACCGCCTCCGGGGAGGGCGCCTCGAAGCCAGCCTCCCGGTAGTGCTCCTCCACTCGCGCCGCCAGGGCGTCGGCGAGGGGCTCTGCGTCCCCGGCCAGCACGCGCCCGGCCACCTCGCGGAGCAGGCCGCTCCGGCGCAGTTCCTGCAAGTAGAACTCCCGCACGCGCTGCGCGTCCCCCGGCACCACCCGCGCCAGGAACTCCGCCAGGGGGAGCCCGACGCTTCCCGAGAGGGCCAGCACCTCCCGTGCCCTCTCCCGGATCCGCGCCACCTCCTCGCGGTGCACCAGCAGCGGCGGTCGGACCTGAGCCACGAGCAGCGCACCTTCGGCGACCAGACGCCCCAGCGCGGCCTCCACGCCGGCCTCCCGCACCCCCACCCGGGCCGCAAGCGAGGCTGCCGTGGCTCCCCCCGGACCCGCCTGGGCCACCCAGCGGAGAAGGGTCGCGGGCAGGTCCAGCCACGGCCTCGGCAGCTCTGCGAGCGCTCCCGCCTCGCGGCGTCGCAGGCGGGGGGGCTGGCCATCCAGGACCTCACCCCCGCCCAGCGTGAAAGTCGGCGAGACCCGCCGCAGCACCACCCGGTCCCCGGGCACGGCAAAGACAGGGCGGGCGAGGCGGAGGATCGCGCGCCCGCTCCCCCCGGCCGCGCGGTCGGCCGGGTGCAAGCGCTCCACCCGGGCGAGCACCCGGGCCGCCAGCAGGTGGAGCCAGATCCGGTCCCCCTCGGCCAGGGTGGCGTCCCCGAGGAGCCGGACCGCAAGGGCGAGCCATTGGGTCGGCCACCAGGCGCCCGAGGAGAGAAGCTGCTCGCCGCGTGGCAGCTCCTGGACGCTCGCGCCGGCCAGGCGTAGCGCCACCCGCTCGCCCGCCTCCGCTTCGGGGCGGCCCTCGCCGTGCACCTGCACGCCCCGCACCCGAACGGAGACCCTACCCGGCAGCGAGAGCAGCTCGTCGCCCTCGCGCACCCTTCCCCAGTGGGCGGTGCCGGTCACCACGGTGCCGGCACCGGGCAGCGTGAAGACCCGGTCAACGGCAAGGCGGAACGGACGGTGCGGCTCCTCCTCGCGCGTCACACCGCTCGCGCACTCCAGGATCGCCTCCCGCAGGAGCCCGAGGCCGGTGCCGGTGGCGGCCGAGCACGGGACCACGGGAGCACCGGCGAGGGGCCCCAGGGCAAGAGCCGCCAGCAGCTCCTGCCGCCGTGCCTCCAGGGCCGAGCTGTCCACCAGATCCGCCTTGGTGAGCGCCACCACACCGCCCCGCACGCCCAGCACCTCCAGGATGTCCAGGTGCTCCCGCGTCTGCGGCATCACTCCCTCGTCGGCCGCCACCACGAGGAGCGCCCGATCGATCCCCGCCGCCCCCGCGATCATCGTGTGGACGAGCCGCTCGTGCCCGGGGACATCGATGAACGACAGCTCGAGCTCGCCTCCGGGGTCCGGAAACGGCGCAAAACCGAGGACCAGGGTGATGCCGCGCCGCTTCTCCTCGGGCAGGCGATCGCAGTCGACACCGGTGAGCGCCTTCACCAGCGAGGTCTTACCGTGGTCGATGTGACCCGCAGTACCGAAGACGACCGCGCGCACGCCCCTATACTAGCCGCGAGGGGGTGACCGTGCTGGAACAGGAGATGAAGATCCCGGTGGCTTCGCTGGCGGCGGTGCGCCGGCGCATTGTCGAACGGGGCGGTCGGCTGCTTCACGCCTTTGCCCTCGAGGACAACTGGGTGCTCGACGACGCGGGCCACGCCCTGTCTGCGGCCGGTCGTCTGCTGCGCCTGCGTCGCTTCGGGGGCCGCTCGACTCTCACCCTCAAGGGCAAGGCAAGCTTCGCCGGCGGGGTGAAGAGCAGGGTGGAGGTGGAGACCGAGGTGGGCAGCGCCGAGCAGACGCTGGCGATCCTCTCTGGGCTCGGCTTTGAGCCTGTCCGCCGCTACCAGAAGCGGCGTGAAAGCTTCTCGCTCGACCGGGCGATCGTCGCTCTTGACGAGACCCCGATGGGGGCGTTCGTCGAGATCGAGGGGCAGGCCGAGCAGTTGCCCGCTGTGGCGCTGGCCCTGGATCTCGACCCGCGCGCCGCAGCGCCGGGGACCTACCTCGACCTCTGGAGCGCCTACCGCGTCGCCCATCCGGATGCGCCCGAGGACATGGTCTTCCCGGTCTAGGGCTGCGGACCCGCGCCCCGATATGATGGGTCCCGTGAACGGCATGTTGCTGGCCGCCGGCTGCGGGGAGCGCATGGAGCCGCTTTCCACG
>JALHTD010000510.1 GCA_022865555.1 Thermoanaerobaculaceae bacterium
GCCCCCCGCGTCCTCGGGCGAACTAGCGACCTCGGCACTGTATCGAGGCCGTCCAAATGCTGTCAACTGGCTGCATATTTCGGGGGGGACCCGCGTCCGCTCCTCCCGCCGGCCCGGACGCTCCAGACACCCCGGGCCCCCCACCGCTCGCAGCGAGTGAATCGCTCCCCCGCTCGTCTTTCTCGGTACGCCTACTTTGCAACGGATACAAGGGTGCTGCGCAGCTGCGAGCGCCGTGTGTGGCGAGATAAAGTCGCACTCGCTCGTTCTTTTGATGTGGCCGGGTGCCGGCAACTCGCGCGAGACCGCTACATCTTGTACTTCCCGAGCTGCTCCGGGGTGAGCGACTCGAGCCACTCGCGCAGCCGCGCTTCTTGATCCTCGCCCTCGCGGAAGTCGAGGGCGTGCGCGTCGCGGAACACCGACTCGGCGACGCGGATGGGGGCGTGGCAGCGCAGCGCGAGGGCGATGGCGTCGGAAGGCCTGGCGTCCACCTCGACCAGCGCACCCTGGGCGCCGCGGAGCAGGATCTTGGCGTGGAAGGTGTTCTCCACCAGGCTGTGCACGACGACGCCCTCCACGCGCGCGCCGAGGGCGGCGATTGTGGCGCGCAGGAGGTCGTGGGTCATCGGGCGCGGCGTCTCGACACCTTCGAGCTGCAGCGCAATCGCGTTGGCTTCGAAAATCCCGATCCAGATCGGGAGGAACAGGTTCTCGTCGGGCTTTTTGAGGATCACGATCGGCGTGTTTGACACGGGGTCGAGGATGAGGCCTCTGATCTCCACCTCGAGCTGCGCCGTCACGGCATCGCGGTTCTCACTCACACACCCAATGTCAGGCAGCGGCAGCGCCGTGTCAAGCCGTTGGAACCTGCGACCCGCCAAACTCGCCTGCGACGCGAGCCCCGAGCAAGGCGTGGGCGGTCGCGCCCGTGACGACCACGCGCTCGACCTCGCCGCGCCGCACGCCCTGCCGCGCCGGGAAGTTCACGACGCGGTTGTCCGGCCCCCTCCCCTGCCACGACTCCGATCCGCGCTTGGCGGGGCCATCCACCAGGACCTCGACGCGACGCCCGATGAGGGACTGGTTAAGTTCAAACTGGACAATATTTTGCAGAGCAAACAGTCGGTGCAGACGCTCTCCCGCGACCGACCTCGCCACCCGGCCAGCGTAGCGGGCCGCCGGCGTCTGCGGACGCGGCGAGAAGAGGAAGCCGTACAGCTGGCCGAACCGAACCCGGGACACGAGGTCCAGAGTGGCCTCGAAGTCCTCCTCCGTTTCCCCCGGAAACCCGACGATGACGTCCGTCGAGAGGGTCACGTCCGGCATTGCCGCCCGCAGCTTGCCGACCAGCTCGAGGTAGCCGTCTCGCGTGTAGCCGCGGTGCATCCGCTTCAGCACCGTATCCGAGCCGGACTGGAACGGAAGATGGAGGTAGCTGCCCAGACGCGGCGTCCGCGAGAGGTTAGCTATCATCTTGTCGGTAAAGAACTTAGGATGAGAAGTCACGAACTGGACGCGCCAAACCCCGGCGACGTTGCCGACCGCGGCGAGAAGCTCGCCGAAGTCCGCCCGGGTGTCCGGACAGCGGTACGCGTTGACCGTCTGTCCCAGCAGCGCGATCTCCTTGGCGTCGCCGGCGACCAGGCTCTCCACCTCGCGGACGATCTCATGAAGGGGCCGGCTCGCTTCGTGCCCGCGCGTGTAGGGCACGACGCAAAAGGTGCAGTGCTGGTTGCAGCCGTGGATCACCGTGACGTACTGGCGTGCGCCCTCACCACGCGCGATCAGGTGAGCGTCGTAGTCCTGAGTCGGCGAGAAGCCGGTCACCGCGACCCTCTCTCCGGCGGTGACCGCGTCGAGGGCCCACCCCAGCTGTGCGACCCGGCCCGGTCCCAGGACGAAGTCGAGCACGGCGCTGCGGGCCAGCAGGCTCCGGCCCTCCTGCTCGGCGACACAACCGCACAGGCCGACCACGCGGGGCCTGCCGAGGACCTCCCTGGCTTGCCTCAACTCGCCGAGCCTCGAGAACACCTTCTGCACTGCCTTCTCCCGTACCGAGCACGTGTTGAGCAGCGCGACATCGGCCTCCTCCGACCGATTGGCGGGGCGCAGGCCACGGGATTCGAGCACGCCGGCCAGGCGCTGGCTGTCCAGGACGTTCATCTGGCAGCCCCAGGTTTCGACGAAGTACGTTCGCAAGACCGGCCCCCACGCCGCTCCGGCTCAGCCATCGCGGCCGCTACGTTCTAGCGATTTTTGTGCTTCAGCGCAACCCCGCCTCGAGGCGGGGCTAGGTCGGACCGGGCGGAATGGCCGATCGAGGGATGGGCGTCGGGCGTTGCTGGCTTTGCGCGGCCGGTGCGGGCGCAGCGGGAGGTGGCGCGGCGCCGGGCTGGTCCAGGCCGCGGAACCACCCGGGAAGGGCGCCGTCGCGCCGCGCGGCCTCGAGCACCTCCTCGGGTTTGTTGCGTGCCTCGGCCAGGTCGGCCTGGGCCTTCCTCAGGTCGCCCACGGCCCTGTCCCAGGCGGGTTTTATCACCCCGTCGCGCTGCGCGGGGTCGTCGTGCGAGTAGAAGTCACGCTCGAGCCCGTTGGCCTCGCCCTCGAGCCGCTTGATCTCCGCCTCGAGCCCCGCCGCGCGCGAGACCGCCTCCCGGTACCTTTGCTGCCACATCGCCTTCTTGGCGTTCTCGGTGGTCCCGGTGGCCGGCGCGAAGGCCGGGGCACCGGTGGCCTTCGTGGTCGTCAGTTCGACGCCCTGGGAGAGCTGTTTGACGCTCTCGTTCGTGATGACCCTGGGCTGGCCTTCCGGGAGCTTGAGCTTGATCCGCTTGCCGACGTCGGAGAGCGAGCCGCTTGGAGCGGCGGCCTCGGAGCTCGACTTCGAGGTCAGGATGCCGAGACGCGCCGAAGGCGTCGCGGTGGGCGTCGGCGTCGCTGCCGCCTGGGCGGCCACGAGCACGAGGAGCACTAGGTTCATCCTCGCCTCCCCGGCGCGTTAGGGGTTGCTTGTTCCGGCGCGCCCGTAGCGATCCTCGAGGCGGACAACGTCGTCGAGCTCCGGCGTGGAAACCTCGAAGATCCGCACGTCCGTCAGGGCGACGAGCCGGTGCAGGATCCCCGGGCCTATGTGCCTGACGTCCCCTGGCTGCAGCACCTCAGCGTCCAGGTCATGGCTCCCCGGCACCCGGCCCCTGTGCAGCTCGCAGCGCCCCTCGATCACCCGCATCGTCTCGTCCTTTCTGACATGATACTGCAACGAGAGCGCGTGGCCGGCACGCACGGTGAGGATCTTGCCGAGGTAGCGCTCGGTCTGGGCGAACACCTCCTCCCCGCCCCACGGCTTCTCGACGAACCGTGTCATAGCCGGATCCTCACCTTGAGGTGCGACAGAAGCCCCGAGAGCTGCTCGAGCAGGTACTCCTCGACCGCCTTGGCGGTCGAGAGCGCGAGGGCCTTGTGTGCGATACGCCGCGCTTCCCTGAGCGTCATCGCGCGCACCAGGCTTCGAACGATTGGCAGCGCCGGCGGGTGCATCGAGAACTCTCTCAGGCCGAGCCCGACCAGGACCGGCACCGCGAGAGGGTCGGCGGCCATCTCGCCGCACAGGGAGACCGGGATGCCGAAGCGGTCCGCGGTCGAAATCACGCGTTTGACCAGCCTCAGCACCGCCGGGTGGAACGGCCTGAAGAGGCTGGCCACCTGCTCGTTGCCGCGGTCCACCGCCAGCGTGTACTGGGTCAGGTCGTTGGTGCCGAGCGCGAAGAAGTCTACCTCGCGGGCGAGGTGCTCGGCGATCATCGCTGCCGCCGGGACCTCCACCATGGCGCCCAAGAGGACCCTGGCGGGCAAGGCGTGCCCCTCGCGGCGCAGCTCCTCGCTGAAGCGCGCCAGCAGGACGCGAACGGTCTTGACCTCGTCCACGTGGCCGATGAGCGGCACCATCACCCGAAGCGTGCCGGGACCGCGGCCGGCGGCGCGCAGCAGCGCTCGCAGCTGCGTCCGGAAGAAGTCGGGTTTCTGGAGGCAGAGCCGGACGCCGCGCAGGCCCAGTACCGGGTTCGCCTCCGGGGCCCCCAGCATCTCGCGTGCCAGCTTCTTGCCCCCGAGGTCGAAGGTGCGGATGGTGACCGGACCTTCGGGAAAAGCCTCGATCAGGGCAGCGTAGGCCGCCGCCTGCTCTTCCTCGTCAGGCAGCGCTGGGGCCGCTTGCAGGAACAGGAACTCGCTCCGGAAGAGCCCGATGCCTTCCGCGCC
>JALHTD010000511.1 GCA_022865555.1 Thermoanaerobaculaceae bacterium
CGGCGCCCAGAAGCTTCCGCACCGCCGGGGACGGCCACGATGTCAGCATTATGGCAGCGTCGACCTCGCCCCGGAGCAATGCCTCCGCGGCCTGCTCCGGCGACAGCCCGAGCAGTTCGACGCGTGTCTCGTCCACGCCGTTGAGTGCAAGGAGCCGGCGAGCGAGCACCCGTGTCCCGCTGCCCTCCGGGCCAATCGAGATGCGCTTGTCCTGCAGCGCCTGGATCGCGGCCGCCTGAGACCGGCCCCGGAAGAAGAACCAGAGAGGCTCGAAGGAGACCGCCCCGAGCGATACGAGATCGGACGACTCCTCCTTGCTGGCTATCCCGGCCTCGACGAACGCGACGCTCACACCCGAGCGGGGGTCGCGCAGCCTGGCGAGGTTCTCCACCGCACCAGCGGTGGCCAGCAGCCTGAGATCGAGACCTTCCCGAGCGAGGATGGTGCGGTAGCGCTCCCCGAATTCCTGATTGGCGCCACCCTCGGGGCCGGTGGCCATGATCACCATGCGCGGCGGGAGGATGCTCTTGCTGGTGAGAAGCGTCCACACGGCGGCGGCCGCGACGGCCACTGCGACGGCCGCCACGATCAGGGCGAACCTGCCCCGACGGCGGGACCCCTGCGGTCTGCTTGCGGTTGGCATCAGCATCGTTGATAGCTTAGGCCCCGAGCCGTGTCAATTGGCCTTTGGTCCAATTGAAAAGACCGGCGTGGGTGCAGGTAGCGCAGGATGCGAGGCTGCCCGACGCTGTGGTGCAGCGCGGAGCGGTTCGACCCCGCGGTGAGGCCGATCGTGGCCCTGCCGGTCTGGGTGCAACGAAGAGAGCGGCCAGCGTTATCGAGCGGTGCTCCCTAGCTGCACCTTGTCACTGAGAACACGCAGGCCTGCCATGGCGGCGCGTCCAGGTACAGCCCGCCTGCCTGCAGATCGTTCCCGTCCCGGTCATAGGTCGCGTCACCGAGCAGGTCTTTGAAGCGCCATTGCCCGTTGCCGAGATCCGTGAACGGCAGCCGGACGCGGCACTGGCTGTGGTTGGGAGCGAAGTTGACCGTCACCACCACGCGGTCTTCACCGGGCCCCTGCCAGGCGAAGGCCAGGAAGCAGTCCCAGGTCCAGTTGCCTTCCCAGGCGGCCTGGCACTCGAGCAACTGCCACTGGCCCTCGTGGACGGCGGGCTCGCGCAGCACGCCGAGCACCCGTTCGTAGAACTGCTGCAGCCTCCGATCGGTCGGCTCCTCCGGTGCCCGACCGAGGTGGGGGGAGATCCGTTTCATGTGCCCCTCGAACTGTCCCTGATGGAAGAAGCGCAGCCCCGGGGACAGGAAGGTGATGAGCGCCGCGGCTTCATGCACGTCCGCGGGGAACGTCGCGGCGGCCCGGGGCTCGTCGTGGTTCTCCAGAAAGCGGGCGAGTTTGTCCTGGTAGTCGAGTCCCGCGTTGAGGTGCTCTCGCACCGGACCCCCGTGTCCCTCCCGCAGGCGGTCGTAGAGCCGCTTGTCGTAGGTGTAGTCGAAACCCTGCTGCTGCAGCGTCCACTCCAGGTCCCAGTACACCTCGGCCATGAAGCAGAACCCCGGCACGCGCTCGCGCACGCGCCGCGTCGCCGCCTCCCAGAACGGCTGGGACGGGATGCCCCAGGTCCGTTCGAAGATGTCGGGGAGCACCAGCATCGCCATGTCGCAGCGCACCCCGTCACACTGCCCCGCGATCGTCACGAGCTCCCCGATCATCGCCTCCTGCATCGCCGGGTTGCCGTAGTTGAGCTGGAGGGTGTCCGGCCAACCGTCAAAGTACGGGTCTCGGCCGTAGGCGAGCAACAGCGGCCCGTTTCTTGTTTGCACTCGGCAG
>JALHTD010000512.1 GCA_022865555.1 Thermoanaerobaculaceae bacterium
CCGTCGAGCTCCCGGCGCAGGTCGTCGCTGACCGGTGCCGGATTGCCCCCGGCGAGGATCCGCTGCACCTCGCTCGCCGCCGCGGCCTTCGCGTCCCTGGAGCCGGCCTTCTCCCAGTCCCCGTACGACGCACGGTCGATCGCCGGTCCGGGGATCAGCAGCTCGGCGCGGAAGTTCGCCCGCGTGTGGCGGTGCCCCAGCAGTGGTCCGGCGCCAACCAGTTGCCGCAGCAGCTCGACGGCTTCCCCTGCGGAGCCGTGTGAGACGCCCCGCACCAGCCTCAGCGCCATCCCGCACGCCTCGTTGTCGAGCACCAGCTTCTCGAGGCTCTGGCAGCTCTCGAAGTCGAGCATCCCCGGGCCCGAGACCACGTTGATGCCGGCAAGCGCGGCCAGCACCGCACCCAGCCCGGACTCTAGGCCGGCCTGGTAGTCCACCCCCTTGGCGTCGGCAAGACCCATGTAGGCATGGGTGGGCAGGCCCAGGTGCTTGCCCACCTGGGCGTACCCGACGTCCACCATCATCGTCTCGACCGCACCCATCGGAGTGGTCCCGTGCCGCATGTCGAACGCCGAAGGGGAGCCCCCGAAGACGATCGGCGCGCCAGGGTGGGCGAGCTGGTGGATCAGCACGCCGGAGAGGCTCTCGGCGCAGTGCTGCACCACCATCTCACGCAGCGTGACCGGCGAGGTGGCGCCGGCCAGCGGCATCGAGACCAGCTCGGCCGGGATGCCGGAGCGTGCGCAATCGATGAGCGCCTGACAGGTCAGGTCGCTCCACTTGAGCGGCGGGGTCGGGCAGCAGTCGAAGATCGCCAGGGGGCGCTCCGCGAGGGCCGCCTCGCCCCCCCGCACCGCAGCCAGCATCGCCCTCATCACCGCGAACGCGTCCTTCCGGAACGTGCCGGTGATCACGGGCTTGCGCGAGCCGAGCAGCGCCACGTAGAGCCGCCAGCGATCGCCCATGGCCTCGGGCACATCGGCGGGAACGAGACCCGTGGACTGGCCGGCGATGTGCGTGCACACCTCGGTCACCCAGGCGAGGTGGGTCAGGTCCGCGGTCCCGGGCTTTCGCCGCCCGGTGGCGGGGTCCAGGAACCAGAGCGCCGCGGAGCCCGGGTCGAACTGCACCGCGTCCCCGCCCAGCTCGAGGGCGGGCTTCCCCTCGCGGTCGAAGACGGTGAACCGGCGCGGCGCGGTGGCGAGGGCCGCGCGCACCGGCTCCTCCCCCGCGAACGCGCGCTGACCCTCGAGACGCACGCCGGCGGCGCGCAGCAGCTCCAGCGCCTGGTCGTTCTCCACGAAAAACCCCACCGTCTCGAGGGCACGAAGGGCGTCGCCGATGATCCCCTCGACCTGTTCGGTGGTGAAAAGCTGCACTCGCGGCCTGATCGCGTCCACGTCCCCTCCCTCACATCCCCCGCATCGGTGCGACCCGGTGGCGGCACCGCTCCAGGCCGCAGCGCTCGCACGCCGAGCCCGGCCGGTGCCCCTTCGACGGGTCCTTCTCGAAGCTCACGGCTAAGCTCACCGACTTGCGGGGGACCATCATCTGGCCCGTCGTCAGGGTGACGCCGAGCTCGGCGGCCGGCAGCAGCGCCAGGAGCCTCCCCTGGAAGCTCACGTCCCACGAGCCGTACCCGGGGCTGACGCGCGGCGCGGCGTGCACCCCGGCGTCCGCCGCCACCGTGCAGAGGGCCAGGTTCAGGGCGTCCGCGGCGGCCTCGGCTGCCGCCGACCCGATGGCGTCCAGCAGCAGCGCATCCAGGAGATCCCCCCCGGCCGCGCACGCCGCGCTTGTCTCCTCGAGAGCCCCTCCGACGGTGCACAGACCTACACCCACCTCGCTCCCGGCCCCGGGCATGCCCGCGGCCGCGGCCTCCGCACCTTCCACCACGCGGTAGGCACCGCGCGGGCGCAGCAGCGAGAGCGCCCGCGGCCAGAGCTCCACGAGCCGCTCCTGGGCCTTCGCCGAGCGCTGGCTGCCGCGACGGTAGCCGAGGTAGCGGTAGACCTCATCGGGGGTCACGTCCACCTCAAGGTCCAGCACCACGGCGCCGTGCTTCACCGGACACCTGCCGTGCCGAGGGCCGCCCGGGCACACGCGATGAACGCGGGGGTGGTCCCGCAGCAGCCGCCCACGAGGCGTGCCCCCGCCTCGACCATGGCCACGACGTCCCGGGCGAACGCCTTCGGCGAGGCGTCGTAGGCCGTCCCCTCCGGCGTGACGCGGGGCTGCCCCGCGTTGGGCTGGGCAACGATCGGGGCGCTCACCGACCGCCGCGCCTCGGAGATCATCCCCACCATCACCGACGAGGTCACGCTGCAGTTGCAGCCGACGGCGTCCGCACCGGCATCAGCGAGAGCGGCGAGGGAAGCGCCGAGCGGGTCCCCCATGATGGTAAAGAAGCCGCGCTTGCGCGACTCGAACGTCATCGAGACCAGCACCGGCAGCCCGGTCGCCCGCGCTGCCTCCGCCGCGACCAGGGCCTCGCGCAGGTCGTACATCGTCTCGATGGAGAGCAGGTCGGCGCCCGCCTCGGCCAGGGCGTTTGCCTGCTCCCGGAACGCGCCTGCCATCTCCTCGACCGTTGCCTGCCCGACCGGCGGGAGCAGGAGCCCCGTGGGACCCAGGTCCCCGGCGACCAGCGCCGCGGCGCGACAAGCCCTGCGGGCGATCGTCACGGCCACGGCGTTGACCTCGCGGCAGCGGCCTTCGAGGCCGGCCGCCTTCAGCTTGGGCGGGCTCGCGCCGAAGGTGTTGGCGTGGACGATGTCGCTACCGGCCTCCACGTACCCGCGATGGGCGGCCTCGACCCGCTCCGGGTGCTCGAGGTTCCAAAACTCGGGGGCGCGGCCGCGCTCCAGACCCGCGGACATGAGTAGGGAGCCCATGCCGCCGTCGAGCAGCAGCACTCGCTCTTCGAGCCGGTCGCGCAGCTCCTCAGGCCTCACCCGTCACCAACCTGCGCGCGACTGCGACCGCGGCTACCGCGTTGTCCGCGTACCCATGGGCGCCGATCTCGCGCGCCCATTCCCGGCTCGCAGGAGCACCCCCGACCATCACGCGGGCGCGCAACCCCGCCCGCCGCAGCGCCCCGACGAGCTCGCGCTGCTCGGCCATGGTCGTGGTGAGGAGAGCCGATGCACACACCAGATCCGCGTCCAGCTCCCGCGCCCGGTCGACGAAGCGCTCCAGCGGCACGTCGACGCCCTCGTCGCTGACGGCAAAACCGTTGGCCGCAAGCAGCGTCCCGACCAGGGTCTTGCCGATGTCGTGGATGTCCCCGTGGACCGTGCCGATCACCACGCGCCCCAGCTCGCCGCCGCCCCCGTGGCGGGCGAGGGCCGGCCGCACGACCTCCATGGCGGCCTTCATCGCCTGCGCCGAGCTCACCAGCTCGGGGAGGAAGTACTCCCCCTCCTCCCAGAGCTCGCCCGCCCTGCGGATCCCCGGCACAAGCCCCTGCTCGATCGTCTCGAGGGGCGTGAGCCCCCCGTCCAGCGCCCGCCGGGCCAGGCCGACAACGCTCTCGTCGTCCCCCTCCAGCACCGCCCGGCTGAGAGCCGCCAGCACCTCGCTTGCCTCTGTCATCTCGTGCTCCCCGAGCCGTGCCGCGATTCGGTCTTCACGCCACGGAGCTCGCACCCGGCATCATACGACGCGCTTGAAGTCGATGAAGCCGCGCTCCACGTCGGTCGCGGCCAGTTCGACCCGCAGGCGGTGCCCGACGTCCAACCCCTCGAAGCCCGTCACCAGCTTGCCCTCGACGGGGGGCCGCAGCACGCGCACCCAGGTCCCCTTGGGCGAAGCACCGGTGACGATCGCGTCGAAGCGCTGGCCGACCTTCGAGGCCAGCAGCATCGCCGCCGCGGACTTGGCCACCTGGCGCTCGACCTTGTTGGCGGCGTCCTCCTGCAGCGTGCAGTGGCCTGCAAGCTCGGCCAGCTCATCCTCGGTGTACGGTGCAGCATCGCCCGTCAGCGCCGCCTTGAGCAGGCGCTGGGTGAGG
>JALHTD010000513.1 GCA_022865555.1 Thermoanaerobaculaceae bacterium
ACCGGGACGGCGTCTTGTGGGTCGCCACGATTGGCGGGGGTCTCGAGCGCTTCGAGCGGCAGACGGAGCGGTTCCCGCACTACCGCCACGACGCCTCCGACCCCGGCTCGCTGGCCCATGACGAGCTGCGATCCGTCTACCAGGACCGTTCAGGTGCCCTCTGGGTCGGCACCTTCGGGGGAGGCCTCGACCTCCTCGATCCACGAACCGGCCGGTTCACTCACCACCGGCATGAACCCGGCAACCCTTCCAGTATCAGCAACGACTTCATCCGCATGATGATGGAGGACCGGAATGGCGTGATCTGGGTCGGTACCCAGGGCGGCGGGGTCAACCGTTTCGACCCCCAACGGCGAGCGTTCAGGAGCTTCCGGAACGATACTGACAACCCCGCGAGCCTGAGCAACGATCACGTCTTCGCGATCCACGAAGCACTCGACGGGACCCTGTGGTTCGGGACGTTTGGGGGTGGGGTCAACAGGTTGGACCAGGCAACTGGCCGCTTCCGACGGTACACCGCCCGGGATGGCCTGGCGAGCGACTCGGTCTACGCCATGCTCGAGGACGAATCCGGGAGGCTGTGGATCAGCACCACCAGGGGGCTTTCGCGATTGCATCCGCGCTCCGGCGAGTTCCGCAACTACGACGTGCGGGACGGCCTCCAGAGCAACGAGTTCAACGGTGGCTCGGCCTACCGGAGCGCCGCCGGGGAGATGTTCTTCGGGGGGATCAGCGGCTTCAATGCCTTCTTCCCCGACGAGATCGGCTTCAACCCCGTGGTTCCCGAGGTGGTGATCACCGACCTGCGGCTGTTCAACCGGTCCGTGCGCGTCGGCGAGCGGTGGGAGGGGCGCGTCATCCTTCAGCGGCCGGTCAACCGGACCGATTCCCTCGAGCTCTCTTACCAGGACAACCTCTTTTCCCTGGAGTTTGCGGCGCTTCACTACTCAGCTCCCGGCAAGAACCGGTACGCCTACACGATGGAGGGCTTCAGCGACGCGTGGATCCCGGTAAGCGCCGACCGCCGCTTTGCAGCCTTCACCGGCTTGGCGCCGGGCCAGTACGTCTTCCGGGTCCGCGGCGCCAACAGCGACGGTGTCTGGAACGAGCGTGGGGCCTCGATCCGAATCACCATCGCGCCGCCTATCTGGGGCACGTGGTGGTTCCGGCTGGCGGGTGGGATGGTCGTGCTGGCTCTCGGCGCCGTGGCGCTCCGCGCCCGCGTCCGCAGCGTCCGCATGCGGACCGAACTCCAGGCCGCCCGTGATGCCCAGATGGGCATCATGCCGCAGGTGGAGCCGGAGGTGGAGGGGTTCGAGGTGTCCGGGCTGTGCATTCCGGCCCACGAGGTGGGGGGCGACTTCTTCGACTACTTCTGGCTGGAGGGCGAGCGGCGCCACCTGTGTGTCGTGGTCGGGGACGTCGCGGGCAAGGCCATGCGCGCAGCCATGGCGGCGCTGATGTCCGACGGGATGATCTTCTCCCGGGTGCGCCAGGGGGGAGACATCGAGGAGATCATGGGCAGCCTGAACCGGTCCATTCACGAGAAGATCGGCAAGCGCATGTTCACGGCACTGTGCGCGATGGTCCTCAACCCCGAGACCGGTGAGCTGACCTTCGCCAACGCCGGCCTGTGCGAGCCGCTCATGAAGTCCGGAGCAGGGGTGGAGTACCTGACCTCGCCGGGCGCAACCCTGCCGCTCGGCGCTCGTGCCGACACCGTCTACCAGCGTCGAACGGTGCACCTCGCTGGAGGGGACGTGATCGTCGTGTTCTCGGACGGGATCCCCGAGGCTCGCAGCCACTCCGGTGGTCAGTACGGCTACGACCGTCCCCGCGACCTGCTGGCCCGACTGGACGTCTCAGCCCTCTCTGCCGAGAACATCAGGGACACGTTGATTCAGGATGCGCGTCGCTTCGCAGGCGGCTCGCACCATAGCGACGACATGACGCTAGTCGTGATAAAGGCCAAGTCGGTTCGGGGCTAGTCGGCAGCGCGCTGTTCGCCCGCTCGTATCAGGACCGCGGACTCGGACCGCGGTACAGTCGCGCCCGCGGTGCTGGTCTAGTCCGCGCTCGTCAGGAGCAGCGGAACGGGCGGGCGGGTGTCCACGCGCAGCACGGGGTACGGCGCCGGCTCGTTGCTCCACTGGCGGACGATGGCGCGGTTGAAGAACCCCCACGCCGCCAGGCTGTCGGCCGAGGCGGGCTCGAGGAGCACCGGGACGAGGCGAGCCAGCGGCTGGCGCATGTCGACGAACAGGGAACCCGCAGGCACCTCGGCCTCGGCCTTCTCGTAGTGGCCGGTGAACGTGTTCTGAACGTGCCCCTGGTAGATGTTCTTGGCCAGCTCGATCTTCTCGATGACGAACCGCTCCGCCGGGAGACGGCACCCTTCGACCAGCTTTTCGACCATGATGCCCTGCGCCTGCAGGTTCCTCACGACGTCGTCCTGCCCCGGAAGCACGATGTACCCGAGGGGCAGGGGAACGGTCTTCTTCGGGGAGGCGAGACCGAGGTAGGGCACCGTGTAGTCGCGGGGCACATCGGTCGGGATCACCCTGACGTCGCCTCTCCAGGGGTACTTCACTTTCTCCTCGGGCGTTACCGGCTCGGTGGTGAACTCCCACCCCTTGACCGTCACGTCCCAGAGCCTCTCGAGCGTCGCCTCGGCGACGAACTGCCCCTTGAAGTAGGAGGCGACCGTCTCGCGGTCCGCGTTCCTGACAAGCGCTGAGATCTCACCGGCGTTGGCCGACGTGACCTCCAGAACCGCCCGGATGTAGGCGAACGAGGCCATCACCCTGGTCTTGAAGTCTGCGTAGGAGTAGTTCTCGTCCAGGATGGACAGCCGGTTGCGCAGCCCGACGTAGTTGGTCCCGTAGCGCGCTTCGATTGCCTCGTTGATCCAGCCCTTGGACGGATTCGCGCCCTCGACGAACTCGCCGTACGGGACGCTGTCGAAGCCGGACTCCTTCTTGAGCCGGGCGGCAGCCTCGGGGAACAGCTTCTTCCACATAAAGTCGGTCAGTGCCCTCGGCCCGTTGGCGTTGGCACAGGTCGTGTAGCTCACCGGCTCGCGATGGTAGGAGCCGTTGGTGGTGTGCATGTCCACGACCAGAACTGGGTCCCACGTGTTGAAGAGCCGCACGAGAGCGCTCACCTCGGGCGATTCCAACTTGGTGTAGTCGCGGTTCAGGTCGAGGTACTGCCCGTTGTAGCGGACGCCCGCGACCTCCGGACCGTTGTCGTGGCGGTTCTTGCCCAGCTTGTCGTTCCCGTCGGGGTTGAAGATTGGGATGACAAGAATCACCTGGCGATCGAGCAGGCCGGCGAGGCGCCCGCTCGCCACCTCGCGGATCAGCATCTGGCACGCTTCCTTGCCCTCGACCTCCCCCGCGTGGATGTTGGCCATGATGAGCACGGCCGGATTGCCGGTTGCGCGCAGCTCGCTCGGAGTGCGAACCCGCTCCTTTGAGAGGATCACCAGCGGGACCAGGCGTCCCTCGGTCGAAACCGTCAGGGGAGCGATCGCGACCAGGCTCGACGTCTTCTCGACCTGGTAGAGGAAATCGAGCGCCTCCCGGTAGAGCGATGTGCGGGCGTAGTCGGTGGCCTCGACGACGGTGACGGGCTCGGCGGCCCAGGCCCGCGCGGCGAGGAGCAAGAGCACAACGAGGCGCGCAAATCCCACGGTGCCTCCCGAGCGGCGCCGGCAGTGACTCCGCCGACGCGCCACCGACGAGAGGGTAGCAGGACTTCTCCTGGTCGGGTTCCCGGGTGGTTCGAAGGCCGTGAACGCGCGGCACGCCCCTGTGCGCCACAACCTTCGGGGCTCCAGCGCGTAAGACTATGTGAGATGATCCACAATGCCCTCGTGGAGGTGAACCCGTGACGAAGAGAATGGCGTGGGTTGCCGCAGTCGTATTCCTGCTTTCTTGCATGCGTCCCGTCGCCGGTCAGACCTCTCCACCTCCGCAGTCCCCTCCGGTGCAGAAGCCACCCGCCGTCGAGGTGAGCATCCACGAAGCCGCGATGAACGGCGACCTCGCGACGGTCAAGAAGCTCCTGGAGCAGAACCCGGCGCTCCTGGAGGCGCGTGACGATGACGAGGGGGTAACCCCGCTCGCCTACGCCGCCGGCTTTGGTCACATGGAGGTTTTGGAATTCCTCGTTGCCAGGGGCGCCAACGTCAACGCGCGAGACCCGAGGGGCCTGTCGGCTCTCCACCTCACGGTCTATACAGGACAAATGCAGTCCCTGCGCTTCCTCCTCGACAAGGGGGCCGACACCAGGGCGTCAGGACCCTCGGGGATGAGCCCGCTCCACTTCGCCGTGAAGGAAAGCCCTGAGATTGCGGGACTGCTCATCCAGCGTAAGGCCGACGTCGGCGCCCGGGACGACTACAGCAACACCGCGCTCATCCTGGCCGCGCGGGCGGGCGTCCAGGACGTCGTGCGGCTGCTGGTCGAGTCCGGGGCGGACGTCAACGCCGCCAACCCGCTCACCGGTGACGGCCCGCTCGACGTAGCGCTGCAGGAAGGGCGCACGGAGATCGCGGACTTTCTCCGGAGCAAGGGTGCGAAGCCCCGAACCGACCCGCCCAAATCGCTCCGCGGGCCGTACCTGGGGCAGACGCCGCCTGGGGCGACGCCGGTCGTGTTCGCGCTCAACCTCGTCTCGACCGAAGGCGGCGAGCTGAACTCGGTCTTCTCTCCGGATGGGCACGAGTTCTACTTCACTCGCCAGCGGCGCCCGTGGGTGGTCCGCGAGGAGAACGGCGTGTGGGGCAGGCCGCAGCGGCTCACCATCGCCGGCGACTACAGCACCGTCGACATGTTCGTGACCGGCGGTGGCACGCGCATGTACCTCTGTTCCGACCGACCGCTCTCCGGACAGGGAGAGCCCACGAAGGACCGCGACATCTGGGTCGTGATTCGCACGGCACAAGGCTGGAGCGATCCCACGAACCTCGGCGAGACCGTGAACTCCCCCAAGGACGACCTCTATCCCACGCTGGCGGCCAGGGGCGACCTCTACTTCTGTTCCCGGCGCGAAGGTGGGAAAGGGAGGCACGACATCTATCGCGCTCGTGTCGCCAAAGGACGCTTCGAGCGCCCCGAGAACCTGGGAAGCCCGATCAACACCGAGCGATCCGACTTCGACCCGTTCATCGCCCCGGACGAGAGCTACCTGATCTTCGCCTCCGACCGGCCCGGCGGTCTGGGCAACGCCGACCTCTACATCTCCTTCCGCGTTAAGGATGGATCGTGGTCCGAACCGCGGAACATGGGCGCGCCGGTCAACTCGCCGTACCTGGACTACGCGCCCATGCTCTCGCCCGATGGAAAGTATCTCTTCTTCACCAGCGGCCGAGGCGGCGCGGACGACATCTTCTGGGTGGATGCGCGCGTCATTGCCACGCTTCGGCCCGGCCCCTGACCCGTCGAAGCACTCCGCCGGCAAGGGCTCAGTCTCCCGTTTGCGGGAGAGGGTGGGGTGAGGGCCGTCGTGCCGACGACAGCCGGCCCACCACCACGTGCCGGCCCAGGGTGAGGGGCCGAGATGGACGGGTCCCAATCCGCTGCGGCTGGAGTGGGCCAAACCAAACGCGCGCTGGAGCGTACAAGTGGAGGCTCCAGAAAGGAGACACGCAATGAATCGGAAACTCTCTTGGACCGTGGCGCTCGTCGCGGCCGCCCTGATTGTCGTGCCGGTATTGGCGTCGGCGCAGATCGTGACGCTGCCTCCGGACGGCAAGAACCAGAAGGCCTCGGTGTCGCAGTGGATCGGCCTCGTGGAGGTCAACGTCACCTACAACAGCCCCAAGGTCACCGCACCCGACGGGACCGACCGGACCGGCAAGATCTGGGGGCAGCTCGTCCCGTACGGGATGGCCAACCTGGGTTTCGGGACCTGCGGCGACCAGTGCCCGTGGCGCGCCGGCGCAAACGAGAACACCGTGTTTCGCGTATCCCAGGACGTCAAGGTCGAGGGGCAGCCGCTGGCCGCTGGGGCTTACGGGCTGTTCATGATCCCCGGCCAGGAGGAGTGGACGATCATCTTCTCCAAGAACTCGACCTCGTGGGGGAGCTTTTTCTACAACGCGGTCGAAGACGCGCTTCGCGTCAAGGTCAAGCCCAAGAAGAGCGACTACAGCCACTGGCTGACCTACGAGTTCACCGAGCGACAGCCCGACCGGGCCACGGTGGCGCTGAAGTGGGAGTACCTGCAGGTCCCCTGGACGATAACCGTGGACAACGCCAACGAGCTCTACGTCGAAAACCTCCGCCGGCAGCTGCGCAACGCGCCCGGGTTCAACTGGAAGGGGTGGCAGGGGGCGGCGGACTTTTGCTTCGACAACAAGGT
>JALHTD010000514.1 GCA_022865555.1 Thermoanaerobaculaceae bacterium
ACGCGTGGTCCGATGGGCCCGCGGTGGCGTCACTGATCCAGAATGTCGGGGTACTTCGCCTTGTCCCTGGGCTCGAGCGCCGGCGGAGGACGGGCGGCCGCGGGGAGCAGGTGGCTGCGATCCAGCGAGCGATCGAGCTCCGTCAGCGGGTCACCGGCCTTCGGCGACGACCTCTTCCCGAGGACGAAGTCGGCCAGTTCGCGACGCGTCACGTCCACGTGCGGGGTAGCCTTCGCGCCCGCCTCGGTGATGACGAGCACGCCGTTGCGAAGCTCGACCCGTCGGATCCGCGGATCGCCCTCGGCGGCGATCGTGAACGCCTGGCGCTTCCCCTCCGCCTTGCGCGTATCCACGAGGTAGCGGACGAATTCCAGATTTTCGTCCACGGAGACCGCCGCCAGCTGCTCGACCCTCGGCGTCCCGACGAACACCCGGATCTCGTCTATCGTCACCGGTCGTCCGTCGGCCAGCATCCGCCCCTCGAGCTGGAGCGCCTCGGTGATGTAGAACCCGCGCGCGTTGGCGGAGTCGGTGCGCTGTCCGAGGGCTCGGGCCGCCGTGGCCCGTGTCTTGCGCGCGCTCGCGTCCGCGGGGTCGACCCGCAAGAGCAGCGACGTGAGCTTGAGGCTCCAGCGCCAGTTCGCGAACCCCCCCTTCCGGGCCGCCGTGGCCGCGGCCTTCCGCACCGCCGCGGGCCCTCCCATCATCTCGACCGTCCGGGCTGCCTCCTCGCGCAGCGAGAGGGGATTGATCTCGTAGACGTCCCGGCCGAACCAGCCGAGGTTCCCGTTGTAGACCTGTCGGGCGTGGCTCTCGACCTGTCCGTAGCCCTCGCGATCGTTGCGCATGTAGGGCGGCATGTAGAGGTTCTCGGCCGCCTCCCTCCCGTCCATGCCCCGGGCGATGAGGCGCAGCGTCTGGTCGTGGATGAGTTGGACCTGGTCGACCGACATCTCGAGCGCCTCGCGCACGGCCTTCTCTCCCTTGAGGTCCGGCCCGTGGATGTCGAGGAGCACGTCGGCGTTCTTGGACTCGAGCCAGCGCGCGTCGTCCACGAAGACCACCGGGTCACGGTAGCGTCCGCCCCGGAGCGTGTAGATGTTGAAGATGGTGGGGACCACCATGAAGTTCGTCACGAGGAGCCGGCGCCGGGGAAAGTAGAAGCCGACGCTGTCCAAGGTATCCGAGCGGTTGGGCGCGACCTGGACGGGCTCGCCTGCGATCACGAGGTCAACGACCTTGCCGTCCTCGAAGAGCTTCGCGGGCGGCTGGTAGCTCGACACAGCGAGAAACTTCTCCGGGGTGAATCCGAGCAGGTTGGGAAAGGCGTCCGGGCCCGAAGGCGGATGGAAACACCGAACTGGGCGATGGCGCGCGACATGTGGGTTCCCGCGAGGACGTTGACGCCGGTGGAGGCCCGGCGGTTGCGGTCGAGGTGCTCGTGGCCCCAGAGCTCTGCCCCGGGGTCGAGCCACGCCGCCGTACCGTCCGCGTAGTGCCAGTGGGTGAGGAGGATGGCCGCGACCTTGATCTTCTTGCCGACCTTGGCCTCGAGCTTCTCCCGCATCTCGGCCGCAGCGCGCGTGGAGTCGCCCGTGTCGACGATGATCCAGCCGTTCGGGGCCTCGATGGCGAAGCTGTGCGCGATCCCCCAGCCCCGCAGCGAATACACGCCCGGCACGACCTCCTCCGCGACCTTCTTGTCTGGAACGCCCATCCTCGAGTCGACCTCGAGAGCCAGGCGGGTCGTGACGACGCCGTTCGGCCCCGTGACCGTGTCCATGGTCAAGGACGGGCTGTGCCAGGAGGGCTCCGCCGCTGCGGTGCGCGCCTTGCTCACCGCGTCATCTGCGCGGGCAACGGGGAATGTTCCCAGCGCCAGCACGGCTGCGGCGCAGGCGATCCTCTTGGTCAGACGGTGCATGTGGTTTCCCTTCCCCTGGCTCCGAGTTCTGGGGCCCCTTCATAACGTCGTCGCCTCACCGGGCAACGGCAACTTGACGGCAACACAAGTGAATTGCCTCCAGCGTTCGGATTCACACGACCACCATTGGGAGCATCAAGGATCGGGTCGGTCCGACGTCCCGGTCGCCGCGGTCGCTCACACCGGTGCTCCCGGCCCGAGCGGGATGCCGAGCAGGTACCACGCCACGAACAGCAGCGGCCATACGATCGTCAGCGCCACGAAGTACGGCAGCATGAGCGCGACCACCGTGCCGATGCCGGCCCGCTTGTCGTAGCGCAGCGCGAACACGACGATCAGCGGGAAGTACGCCATGATCGGCGTGACGATGTTGATCGGCGAGTCGGCCACGCGGTACGCCGCCATCACGGTCTGGGGTTCGACGCCGAGACGCAGGAACAGCGGGACGAAGATCGGGGCCAGCAGGGCCCACTTGGGGATGGCCTGCGGCATGATGATGCCAATCACGAGGGTCACGAGCATGGCCAGCAGCAGCATCCAGATGCTGCCGATGCTGAAGCGCTCGATCAGGTCGCCGAGCTTCACCGTCGCGATCTTCGGGATGTTCGAGTAGTCGAAGTAGGCGATGAACTGGGCGACGAGCAGGAACAGGAACAGCAGCCCGGCCATGCCCGCCCACGACTTCGTGATCGCGCCGATCACCTCGGTGCCGGTGGTCAGCGTGCCGGCGCCCCGCCCGTAGCCGAGTCCGGCCGCCAGAAACAGCAGGGCGATGATGACGACCAGGCTGTCCATGAACGGCGACCTGCCGATGACGCTGCCGGTCACCGCGTCCCGCAGCGGGGCGCCCGACGGCAAGGTGAGCGCCATCACGCCGGCCAGGGCGGCCAGGAACGCGAGGCCGGCCCACCTGAGGCCGCGGGAGTCACGCTCCGGGGTGAAGCCCTCCAACGTGTCCGGCTGGTCCCGCAGCTCGTCGCCCGACGGTGCGAACGCCGGGTCGTAGGGGCCGAGCCGAGGCTCCACCAGCCTTCTGCTCACGAGCGCGAGGAGCACGGTGAGCACGATCGTCGATCCGATCCCGAAGTACAGGTTGGCCGTGATGTCGATCGACCGGTCCGGCTGCACGAGCTGGATGGCCTTGTTCGTGATCTCGGTGAGCACGGCGTCCTTGGGCGTGATGACGAGGTTGACGCCGAAGCCGCCGGCCACCCCGGCGAAGGCAGCCGCCATGCCGGCCAGCGGGTGACGGCCGACGCTCTTGAAGGCCGCCGCGCCGAGCGGGATGAGCACCAGGTAGCCGGCATCCGACGCGACGCTCGAGATGACGCCGAGGAACACGATGATGTACGTGAGCGTGCCGACGGTCGACACCGCGACGAGCTTGCGGATGAGCGACGAGATGAGCCCCGACATCTCGGCCACGCCGACGCCCACCATCACGATCAGGATGATCCCCATCGCCGTGAAGCCCATGAAGTTGCGCACGAACGACGTGAACAGGAACCGGATGCCGTCGACCGACAGCAGGCTCTCGACCTCGGCGGTCTCGATGACGACCACGTAGGACCCGGCGGAGCCCTGCTGCTGCGCCAGGGAGGCGCCGGGGAGCATCGAGCCGCCGAGGCCGATCTCCTGGACCATCTGGGCCGGTGGCTTCACCACCTCGTAGGTGGCGCTCCAGCCCACCCAGGCCAGAACCTGGGACAGCACGATCAGCCCTGCGCACAGGCCGAGGAACAGGATCGCGGGGTGCGGAACCTCGTTGCCGACCCGCTCGACGACGTCGAGGATCCGCTGGAGCACCCCGCTCCGGCCGCCGCCGTCCTGCGGCGCGTTGACGGCGGTCATCGGGTCGGTCGCCTGATGGCCATCGCATACACCTCCCGGGCGGGGACGACGACAGGGGGCGCCGCTACTTCTCGTCCTTGCGCCGTCCTCCCGGTGAGGGGCTCGGAGTCTCGCTCGGCTGGTAGTTCGGCAACGAACCGGCCGGGAAGATCGCAAGCAGGGAGACGCCCGCCATGAGCAGCAGGGCGATCTTCAGCGCACGGAGGCGCGACTGCGCGTTGACGCGCAGGGCTTCCGTGACCTGGGCGGGCGTCGCCGTGGTCCTGGCGAGCGTCTCCTGCAGGCGGTCGTTGCTGACGAAGTTGATGCTGTCGAGATCGACCTGCGCCTGAAGCTCGGGCGTGAGCTTCGGGCTGGCGTTGATCGCCGTGAGCATCATCGAGCTGAGCAGGCCGACCAGCAATGCGCCTGAAACCGCCGTCCCGACCGCGGCGGCGAGGTTGTTGGTCGTGCCCCGTGCCGAGCCCACGTCGCCTGCGAGTTCCTTCGGGGAAGCCGTCACCAGCACGTTGAACAGCAGCGTCACCAGCGCGCCTTGGCCGATGCCGAAGATGACGAGCCCGATCAGCACCGGTCCCTCGCTCCAGTCGTTGCGAACCACGAAGGCGAGCCAGAGCAACGCGACCGTGCACGAGATGAAGCCATAGCGGCCGATCTGCCGGGGCGTCAGACGATCGAAGATCTTGACGACCAGCATCGCCGTGAAGAACACCGTGAGGTTGAACGGCATCATCGCGATCGCAGTCGCAAGCGGCGACCGACCCTGGACGATCTGGATGTAGAGCGGCACCGAGAAGTTCAGCATCGCCTCCAGCGCCACGACGGCAAACATGCAATAGACCGCCGCGCGCTCCTGCGGGGAATCGATCACTTCAAGGGCGAGCAAGGGAGTCTTTCCCGCCTCCTGTCGCCGGCGCGTCCACATCAGGAAGGCCTGTCCGAGC
>JALHTD010000515.1 GCA_022865555.1 Thermoanaerobaculaceae bacterium
ATGGCCGCGACCTGCGACCATGCGAGGTTGTCGGCGATCACCGAGGGGAGGTGGGACGTGCGGCGGGCCTTCTCCAGGCGCGCGCGGACCTCCTCGGCCGGGGCGATGTCGATGCGGGTCAGGAACGCGGTGGTGCGCGCGGGGTCGCTCATCTCCTCGGGGAACAGCAGGAGCTGGTAGGCGGGGCGGTTGTCGAGGATGACCTCACCGTGCACGTCCTTGACCATCCCGCGCGGTGCCTCCAGGGGGAGGCGGCGCAAACGGTTGTTCTCGGCGGCGCTGCGCCAGCGTGGTCCCTGCACCACCTGCAGCACCCAGAGTCGCACCAGGACCGCGCCGAGGGCAACCACGACCACGGCGAGCATCGCGGCCACCCTGCGCTGTACCGGGCGGAGGTCATCGTGAAGGAAGGTCATAGCCTGCGCAACACACGCCTACGGTGACGGGCCGGCGAGCGCCAGGCGCGCAACGCCCGCTCCCCGGCGGCGACCACCAGGCCGGCGGCTCCAGTCATCACCACGGTGGCGAGCACACCCGAGAAAGCATGGTCCGGGCGCACCCCGAGGGTCACCAGGACCAGCATCCAGACCAGCTCGCTGCAGGCCGAGGCCAGCAACGAGCCGACGATCCAGTACAGGGGGCCCTCCATTTCGAACCGGCGCACGACCAGGGCCACTGCAAACCCGGCGACAGCGCCCGCGATACCACCGGGCCCGATGATACGCTCGGCAACCGCATCTGACGCAAGCCCCGCGCCGAGCCCGTACCAGGCCACGCCAACGGGGTCGAGACGCCTCGCCGTGGCGACCACCACGAGCAGCAGTGGCTGACACGCTGCGAACACCCACCATAGATGGCTTGCCGTCAGACCGAACTGGAGGAGCAACGCGAGGAGGAAGGCGGCGGCGAGTCTCACGGCGCGCCTCGAGCGGCGGGTGCCAGGACCAGGACCACCGTGACCTCCGCGGCGTTTGCCGCGAGCCGCACGGGTACAACCGTGAAGAGGCCGTCGTTGCGCGCCTCGAGGGTCGTGCCGAAGAACAGGCCAGGAGGGTAGATGCCTTCCGACCCCGTGGAGAGCACCGGGGTGTCGAGGGGCACCTGGGTGTAGGGGGACAGCCCGGTGAGGTGGGGCTTATCGCCTCCCATCAGCAGGGCCTCCTGGTGCACACCGGCAACCGCGGCGGCTGCGGCCGCCGCAGGGTGGGTGAGGAGCTGGACGCGGCAGGAGTGGTCCAGCACCCTGTCAACCCGGCCCACCAGGCCGCCCTCGGCCAGGACCGGGCCATCGATCTGAATGCCGTCGCGCGAGCCCCGGTCGAGCCTCAGCGTCTGGGTGCGGGGCAGGTCGCGGGCGATCACCCGGGCAAGCACGGCATGGTCGGCGAGCGACGGGTACGCGGCCAGCAAGCGTGAACCTTGCCGCAGCGCGGTGACCTCGGCGCTGAGCAACTGGTTGGCGCGGCGGAGCTCCGCACGCTCCACTCGCAGCCTGCGGAGCTCGTCAAGCGTGCTGCGCAGGCTGCGTTGGCCGCTCCGGAAAATCTGCCAGGTCGTTCCCACGGCGTTGCCCAGTATCAGCATCGGCGAGGAGATGGTTGTCACCGCGACCGAGAGCGCAGTCCCCCCGAGGGGGGAGCGTACCTGGGCCGCAGATCCTAGGTACAAGCCGACGCATGTCAGGACGATACCGAGGTCAGGGCGGAGCCGTAGCTGGACCACGTCAATGGATGGCGATCTTCTTGAGGAGCGCCATGTCGGTAAGCATCTTCCCGGTGCCCCGGACGACCGCCGAGACCGGGTCGTCGCAGTGAGCGACAGGGATGCCCGTCTCCTCGCGAAGCCGCTGGTCGAGGTTGTGCAGCAGCGAGCCGCCGCCGGCGAGGACGATGCCCCTGTCGATGATGTCGGCGGAGAGCTCGGGCGGCGTGCGCTCGAGCGCGGTCCGCACGGCGTCTACGATGGTGTTGACGGTCTCGGCCAGCGCCTCGCGGATCTCCTCGTCGTTGATCATGAGGGTCTTGGGGATTCCCTCGACGAGGTCCCGCCCCTTCACCTCGACCGTGCGGGTGTCGTTTCCTGGCCACGCGTTGCCGAGCTCGATCTTGATCGACTCGGCGGTGCGCTCTCCGATCAGAAGGTTGTACTTGCGCTTGATGTACGAGATGATCGCCTCGTCCATCTCGTTTCCGGCCACCCGCACCGAGCGCGAGTACACGATCCCGGCGAGAGAGATGATCGCCACGTCGGTGGTCCCGCCGCCGATGTCAACGATCATGTTGCCGGTCGGTTCGGTGATCGGTAGCTCCGCACCGATCGCTGCCGCCATCGCCTGCTCGATGAGGTACACCTCGCTGGCACCCGCGCGGAGGGCGGAGTCTTTCACCGCCCGCTTCTCGACTGGCGTGATCTCCGACGGGACCGAGATCACGATGCGGGGCCGGACGAACAGGTTGCGCCCGTGCGCCTTGCGGATGAAGTACTCCAGCATTTTCTCGGTCACCTCGAAGTCGGCGATCACCCCGTCCTTCATCGGCCGGATGGCGGCGATGTTTCCGGGCGTCTTGCCGAGCATGTCCTTGGCCGCCTGGCCGACGGCCTCGACCCGGTTCGTTACCAGGTTGACCGCGACGATGGAGGGCTCGAAGACGACGATCCCTCGGTTGCGCGTGTAGACAAGCGTCGTGGCGGTTCCGAGGTCGACCGCGAGGTCGGAAGAAAAAAGCGATAGAAGCGAAGCGAATCCCATGGTTTCCTACTCGCCCTCCACGAACACCGTCTTGCGATCTTCGGTCGTGTTTCCCGCCGGGTCTGTGGCCCGGATCACTATCGTGTTCCACCCCTCGCGGGTGAGCGCCACCGCCTTCTTGAACGTCCCGTCGCCGCCGACGTTAACGGTCTCGCCGTTGACCGTCACGGTCGCGCCGGGCTCAGTCAGACCCTGCACCAGGAAGAAGTTGCCCATCTGCGTCGGCCGCTCGACCTCGAGCTTGGGAGGTGTGGTGTCGGTGAGCGCCTCTACGCGGGGTCCGGCGAACGCCTTGAAGGCGCGCGGCGGGCTCCACTCGGAGCGGAGCCGCTCGGCGCCTAGGGAGGCCACGTGCCAGTAGTAGGTGCCGGGCTTCAGGACCTTCACGACCGCAGAGTTCGCGTTGCGGCGACTGGTGAACTCGATGTTTGAGGTCGTGAAGACCCTTGAGCGGCTCAACTGCAGTTCGTAGCCGGTGATCCCGGCCACCGGGCGCCAGGTGAGCTCGATCCGATCCGAGGCGTCCAGGTTGACCAGAGCGTTGGCGGCAGGATTCTCCGGAAGAGGTGCGTCTGGCACCGCGCGCCGTTCTCCAAGTGAACCGCCCGGCGCGGCGTTGACGGCCTGTCGCGTGCCGAGCTCGACGCTCTGGCCGGTCGCGCCGGTCACGCGCGCCTTACCGGCGTATGCGGCGACAAGGGTGCTGCTGTCCTCAGCCACCTCGACCCCGACGCGGCTGTCGCGATCGATGTCGGCCCGGGCCGCATCGGTTACCACCGAAGATGGGTTGGTGGCGGTGTAGACGTTGACCTGGCCGGACTTGACCTTCACCTCGCCGGCGGAAGGCTCGCGACCGGTGCGCGCCTCGCGATGGACCTCGAGCAGCGAGTCGGGTCCCACCCGGTACACCGTGCTGTCGGAGAAGATCACCTCGGCCGTGGAGTCCGGCCCCGTCCTGATGAAGTCGCCGTTGTACAGGGGTTGCTTCTCACGGGCTTTGTCCCACTTGGCCTGGTTGCCGCGCTGCACTTCGACCTTGCCGTGCAGCCCGATGATCTGGCCGCTGCCGACGAAGTCCCTGTTGGCCAGACCCCCGAGCAGGTCGAACCGCTGCTGCGCGTCCTCTGCCCGCGCCACGCAGGCGGGGAAGTCTCTGCGGTCGAAGTCCGCACGGGCCTCGTCGAGGAGCCTCGAGGCCTGCTCGAACTCCCCGGCAAGGTTCTCGGAGAAGCCCGCTCGGCGAATCTCCTCCTGTGCCGCGGTTGCACGCCTCAGGACGCGCTGCGCCCTCCTGTCCGGCGGCTCGTGCATGAAGTAGAGCACGCTGGCGAGCACCCCGCCGGCCAGAACCAGGAAGAACACCAGCAGACCCCAGCGCTTGACCCCGGTAACGGAGACCACCACCCAGTCGAGCTCGAAGCCGCGGGACGGGTGGCGAGGTCGCGTGGGTCGCATTGTCAGACCGAATCAACCTTAGCATTCCCCGCCTCGGGAACGCAACCAGAAAGCCTTGTGCGACTTGCTCGTAGGCGGGTGGTGGGATAGAATCCTCTGCCTTTGGGGCGATGGAGGCCTCGGAATGCTCAAGACTCTCCGTGACCAGTTCAAGCACCTGAAATGGATCTTGTGGTTCGTCGTGTTCATGTTCGTCTTCTTCATCTTCGTCGACTGGGGCACGGGCCGCGCCCGCACGCGTGGCCTGGCCGGCCTTGCTGCGCGCGTCGGGAGCGTGAGCATTTCGGAGGCGCAGTTCCTCAAGGAGATGCGGAACACCGAGCAGCGCTACCGCTCGATGTACGGCGAGCAGTTCGAGGCCGTCCGCGACCAGATCGACCTCGCGTCCATGACCATCCAGAACATCGTGGACCGCTACCTTCTCCTCGACGAGGCCCATAAGATGGGGCTCGGCGTCACCGACAAGGAGCTTCTGGACAAGATCGTGTCTTTCCCGGCGTTCAAGCGCAGTGACGGCAGCTTCGTGGGCGAGGACCTCTACGTCCGCATCCTGCGTGCCAACCAGTCGAGCCCCGAGGAGTTCGAGGAGGGGTTGCGCCAGGAGCTGGTGCTGGAAAAGCTCCAGCAGGCGCTCGCCGCGGGCATCGTGATCCCCGACTCGGAGGTCGAACAGGAGTACAGGCGCCGCAACGAGAGCGCGTCGTTCGAGGTGCTCTTCGTGCCCGCGGGCCGGGAGCCCGCCGGCGTGTCAATCACCGACGCAGAGGCGAAGGCGTACTACGACGCGAACCAGGACCGCTTCTCGCATCCGGCCCAGCGACAGCTGCGCTACCTGTTGATCGACGACACCAAGCTGCGGCGCACCCTCAGCGTGCCGGAGACGCAGATCTCCGAGTACTACGCGAGCCATCAGCAGGAGTTCCAGCAGCCGGAGGAGCTGAACGTGCGCCACATCCTGATCCGGCCCAAGACGCAGGACGACGCGGGCTGGCAGGACGCGCAGACCCGTGCGCGCGAGGTGTCCGCGAAGGTGACGGCCCCCGGAGCCGACTTCCCGGCTCTTGCCCGGCAGTACTCGGAGGACCCGGGGAGCAAGGAGTCCGGCGGCGAGCTGGGCTGGTTCCCCCGCGGGCGCATGGTCAAGGAGTTCGAGGACGCCGCTTTCGGTCTCTCCCCGGGGCAGGTTTCGGGGCCCGTGAAAAGCCAGTTCGGCTATCACATCATCAAGGTCGAAGGGCGCAAACCGGGCGGCCTCAAGACCCTGGCCGAGGTGCGGGATCTCATCAAGGAGAAGCTGCAGGAAGGGCTGGCCGACGCGGAGGGCAACCGGCGCGCGACCGCTCTGCGGGAGAAGATCGACGCGGCCAAGCTCACCACCGACGAGCAGTGGCACGCCCTCGCGGATGACGTGGTGACCTCCAACGTGACCCCGTTCTTCGCTCAGGAAGAGGTGATCCCGGGTATCGGACGCGACCCCGAGTTGCTCGTCGAGGTCGCGGCCGCCAGGGAGGGGTTCGTGGGCGGCCCGCGGCGCAGCTCGCGCGGCTGGATCGTGTACCGCGTGGCCAAGGTCCGCCTCGCGGGAATCACCCCGTTCGCGGAGGCCAAGGAGGAGGCGCGCGAGGCCGTCAAGCGCACCAAGGCGCTCGAGGCGCTCCGGAAGGAGCTCGAGGCGAAGTGTCCCTCTCTCGTCACTGGCCCATTCACCGCCCAGGCTGCGGGGCTCGGCGGCACCGCCCAGACCGTGGCCGACCACCGCAGGGGTGGCTCGGTCCCGGGCGTGGGGGTGTCGCGCAACCTGGATGACGCGGTCTTCGCCACTCCCGTCAGCGCGTTGACCCCGGTCGTGGCGGTAGGCGAGCGCGGCGTCGCCGTGGCCCGCGTCACGGCGATCAAGCTGTTCGACGCCCAGACGTTCGCGAAGGAGAAGACCGCCCTGCGCGACAGCATGGCGAAGGAAGAGCTGAACCGCATGCTCAGCGCGGTGCTGGCGGAAGCCAAGCGGGCCAACCCCGTGATCGTCAACCCCGAGGTCGTGGACCGGTTCAAACCCAAGCGCGGATGATCGGTCACCTGGACGGGCGCATCCTCGACCTGCAGCCCGGCCTCGTGGTGCTGGAGGCGGGCGGTGTCGGCCACGAGGTGCACCTGCCGGTGTCCGCCCATCCGCTGCTCGTGGGTCGTGAGCGCGCGACGCTGTTCGTGCACACCCACGTTCGGGAGGACCAGCTCTCCCTGTACGGTTTCCCGTCGCGGCGGGAGCGCAACGTCTTCCGCCTGCTCATCGGGGTGTCGGGCGTGGGGCCGAGGACCGCGCTGGCGCTGCTCTCGGGCCTGACCCCCGACGACCTGGCTGCCGCGGTGGAAGCGGAGCAGTGGCGGCGACTCGCGGCGGTGCCCGGCATCGGACGCCGGACGGCCGAGCGGCTGATCGTCGAGCTGAAGGGCAAGCTGGAGGCGGGGGCGCGGCCCACAGGTGCTACCCCACGGGAGGACGCGGTGTCCGCCCTCGTCAACCTCGGGTACCCGGTCCGGGCAGCCGACGAGGCCGTGGGCGATTTGCTGCGCGCCGAGCCGAAGCTGGAGCTGTCGGAACTCCTTCGTCGGTCACTGCAGGCCCTGGTCCGGTAGGGTTGCCGCCCGCGCCAGCCCACGGCGCGATGCTTGAGGAGAAGCTGCGGCTTGCGCTCGGCTCTGCCTGGCGCTCCTCGAGCCTCAAGCCCTGGTGGCAAGTCTGAAGCGTAAGATAGACCCGTGCAAGAGCACGTCCTGACGCCGACCCGCGACCCGGCCGAGGACCGCTTCGAGGAGAGCCTACGCCCGCGCTCCCTCGCCGAGTACATCGGCCAGGAGAAGATCACCGCCAACCTGGGCGTGTTCATCACCGCGGCGCGCGCCCGCTCC
>JALHTD010000047.1 GCA_022865555.1 Thermoanaerobaculaceae bacterium
ACTCTACACGTGCGGCGTGGACATCGTGGGCCCGTCCAACATCCGGACTCTGTTCCAGGCGATCCCGCCGTACTGGGAGCCGTTCAAGAAGGAGTTCATCCTTCGCGTCGGTGATGTGGAAAAGGATGAAGTCCTCAACCAGAAGATCTCCCCTCTCTTCCACGCCGACAAGGTGCGCGTACCGCTGATCATCGCCCAGGGCGCCAACGACCCGCGCGTCAACATCCGCGAGGCGACGCAGATGGTCGAGGCCATGCGGGCGAAGAAGCTGCCGGTAACGTACATCGTGTACACGGACGAGGGGCACGGCTTCGCCAGGCCCAACAGCCGTCTCGACTTCTACGGCCGCGTGGACGAGTTCCTCGCCAAGTACCTCGGCGGCCGCCTCGAGCCCTGGACGGAGGTCAAGGGAGCCAACGTCGAAGTGCGCTAGCCGCCTGAGCTTGCAACGAAAAGGGGCAGGCGCCTCCGCCTGCCCCATTTCTTTCTCGCGCTGCGGCTGAGCGCACGGCCGTCGTGTCGGCGAAGACACTCCGTTGGTGGGCGTGGCGACCGGTTCCACGTCGATGACCGGCCCCTGCCCCACCTCCCACCGGAGAAAAGCGTCCAGGTCCTTCCGCAGACGGTTCGCCACCCAGAGCAGCACCGCCGCGTCGTCGGCGAACCCCAACAGCGGAATGAAGTCGGGGACCAGATCAAGAGGGTCCAGGAAGTAGAGGAGCGCTGCAACGATCGCGACCAGCGACCGCTTGGGGAGCGCCCGGTAGCGGCCCGCGACCACCTCCCGTGCCATGCGGGCCAGGGCCTGGGCCTCCCGCCGCACCGCGCCGAGCGCGCCTCCGCGGCCCTGCAGGGCCACGCTCGCGGCGGCCACGAGCCGACCCACCCGCCGGTTGCTCGTCGCCAGCGTGGCGGCCCTCTCGAGCGCGCGGCGGAAGAAGGCGGATGCGACGGATCGCGTCACGGCGGAATTGTACGCCCGGACCGCTATGCAGCCGGTCGCTCCGCCACCGGCACTCCCTCGATCGCGACCACCGGCTGGCCGACGTTAAACCTGTACCCGATGTAGACCAGGCACAGGCCGATGAGCTCGGTGACGTAGAGCACCTCGGTATAGCCGAAGCGGGTGAACGCCCCGCCGATCCCAGGAAGCAGTGCCCCCACCGCGATGAGCACGTTGCCCACGAATCGGTGACGGGTGTCGCGACGCCTGCTGTAGCGCCAGGCCGACAAAGCCGCTCCACCGACCAGGAAGACGAGCGCGTAGGTGTTGATGAACGGCGAGAAGAGGCGCACCCACGGCCAGGCGAGCACCTTGCCCGAGAGCCGGTGCGGTTCCACAAGCGCGGAGTTGATCGGGGCGATCAGCACACAACACGCAGCCACCAGGAAGAAGGCGACCAGCGCCGCCGTGAGTCGGTTCGCGGTCTTCCGGCGCAGGAGCAGGTAGACCGTCCCCTGGGCCAGCGGCGCCCCGCCCAGCAGCGCCCCGGAGATGTACCACGCGCGGAAGACCGTCTCGTTCCAACCGAAAAGGCTCGCGAAGCTCTCGGTAAACGTGCCCACGGCGTAGATGAACACCCCGAACGCCCACCACAACAGATGGGCGCCCCTTCCCTTCTCCCGGTACCGCCGCAGCAGTACGACCGAGAAGGTGAGCGAAAAGACCGTGGTGATGATGGGCACGTACAGCACCGCGTCTGGCATGGCCGCTCCTGGCCGTTCTCAACCCGCGGCGAGGGCGCGGCCATTCCCGATCACGAACTCCTGACGTCGCGCTTGTGAAAAGTCGTATCATGTCCGCTGCCGCACCAGACCGCCCCGCGCGGGCGAGTCGGGAGGGAAGCCCCCATGCCTGTGACGCTCCACGGACAGCACCTGACGATCGAGGACGTGGTGAGGGTGGCACGCCACGGCGAGAAGGTCGAGCTCGCCCCCGAGGCACGCGAGCGCATCGCCAGGTGCCGCGCGGTGCTCGAGAAGAAGATCGTCGCACACGAGATCAAGTACGGCGTCAACACTGGGATCGGGGAGTTCTCCGAGGTGGTGCTCTCCGACGAGCAGGTCAAGCAGTTCCAGCGCTACCTCATCTACAACCACGCCGCCGGCATTGGCGAGCCCGCGCCGATCGAGCACGTGCGCGCCGCCATGGTCTCGCGCGCCAACGTCCACGCCCGCGGTTACTCGGGGTGCCGCCCTGAGATCACCGACACCTTCGTCAAGCTGCTCAACGGGGGGGTGACGCCGGTGGTGTGCGAGAAGGGCAGCGTCGGTGCCTGCGGCGACCTCTCGCCGATGAGCCAGCTCGCGCTCGTGATGATGGGCGAGGGAGAGAGCTTCTACCAGGGGAAGCGCATGCCCTCCGCGAAGGCGATGGAGCAAGCGGGGATCTCCGTGCCGGGTCTCCAGGCCCGCGACGGCCTCGCCGCGATCAACGGGTCGAACCTGATCACCGGCATCGGCTGCCTGATCCTCTACGACGCCGAACGCTGGATCAAGCAGGCCGAGATCGCGGCCGCGATGACGCTCGAGGCGCTGCTCGCCAACATGAAGCCTTACCAGAGCCTCCTCCACGAGCTGCGGGGCTTCAAGGGCGCGATCACCTGCGCCGCCAACCTCCGGAAGGTAATGGACGGCTCGGACCTAGTCACCGGCAAGCTCAAGGTCAAGGTGCAGGACGCCTACTCGATGCGCTCCACCCCCCAGGTGATCGGCGCGCTGCGGGACGCAATGGCGTACGCCCGCACCCAGTTCGAGATCGAGCTGAACGCGGTGGCGGACAACCCGATCTTCATCGCCGAGGAGAACCGCGTGCTCACCGGCGCCAACTTCCAGGGGAGCCCGGTCTCCATGCCGCTCGACATGTTGGGCGCGGGCCTCACGATGGTGAGCGTGCTCTCCGAGCGCCGCCTCAACCGTCTCCTGAACCCCGCGCTTTCGGTGGGGTTGCCGGCGTTCCTCACCAGGGGGGCGGGAATGTTCTCCGGGCTCATGCTCTCCCAGTACACGGCGGACACGTTGATCGTGGAGCAGCGCATCCTCTCGACCCCGTCGTGCACGCAGTCGATTCCGGCCGCCGCGGACCAGGAGGACTTCGTCTCGATGGGCATGAACGGCGCCCTCAAGACCAAGCAGATCCTGACCAACGCCTACGGCGTGCTTGGTATCGAGCTGATCGCCGCGGCCCAGGCACTCGACTTCCGCGAGTTTGCCCCCGGCAAGGGCACCCAGGCCGCCAGGGCGGCGGTGCGCAAGGTGGTCGCGCACCTGGAGGAGGACCGCCCGCTCTTCCCGGACCACAACGCGATGATGGCCGCCGTGGAGCGCTGCGAGGTGCTCGATGCGGTCGAGAGCTAGGTCGGCGCGCTCGCCAGCTCGTGGTGAGGCCCGTCGGCACCAGGTAGGTCTCCGACCCGTCGCTCCCGGCCCAGCCTTTATCCGGCGCTTTTCTTCGCCAGAAGGGGCTATCCTCTTCTGCGCATGCTGTCGATCCGCCCGCTCGCCGCCGCTCTCAACCCCCCGGCACAGGTCGCCGCAGCGATTACCCGCGTCGCGGAGCATCTGAACCGACGCCGCGTCGCCTACCGCTTCGTGACCGGCGAGAGCGACCTGCCCGACGTTCTGCTCATCGTCACCGGGGGCACGGAGCGCCTGGCGCTCGCAGCGATCGACCGGGTGCCGGGACCGGTCTTCCTGCTCGCGCACACCGAGCTGAACTCGCTTCCCGCCGCGCTCGAGGTCCTGAGCTACCTGCGCCAGCGCGGACGCAGCGGCCGGATCTACCTGCTCGACGATGGCGACGACCGATCACTCTCGCGTCTCGCCCGCCACCTCGAGGTACGCCGGCGCCTGCAGTCCGTGCGGCTGGGCCGCATCGGCGACCCGTCCGAGTGGCTCGTGGCAAGCATGCCGTCGGCGGAACTTGTACAGGCGACGTGGGGCCCGGCGGTCGTCGACGTTCCGATGGAGGAGGTGTTCGAGGCGCTGCGCGACGCCGACACCGGCGAGACGGAGCGCGTCAGGGACCACGCCACGGCGAGCGCCGAGGCGGTCCGCGAAGTATCACCGCTCGATGTCGACGCCGCCGCACGTGTCACCGTAGCGCTCCGCGCCGTCGTCCGCGCCCACCGCCTGGACGCGTGCGCCGTGCGCTGCTTCGATCTCGTGACCGAGGCCAGCACGACCGGCTGTCTGGCGCTCTCGTGGCTGCAGGACGAGGGCGTTGTGGCAGGCTGTGAGGGCGACGTGCCGGCGACACTGACGCTGCTCTGGATGCAGTTGACGACCGACCTGCCGGGGTTCATGGCGAACCCGCAAGAC
>JALHTD010000516.1 GCA_022865555.1 Thermoanaerobaculaceae bacterium
CTCCATCTGCGCGTTGCCCACGCGCTCGCCGATGCCGAGGCCGGTGCCGTGCACGCGATCGGCGCCGTACTCGTAGGCCCAGATCGCGTTCTCGAGCGCGAGGCCGCGGTCGTTGTGGCCGTGCCAGTCGATCCCGACCCCCGGCGCTCCGAGGTCCCCCAGCATCCGCTTCACGAAGGCGGTGAGCCTGAACGCCCCGAGCGGTGTTGCCTGCCCAGTGGTGTCGGCGACGCAAATTCTGTTGGCACCGGCCCGCACCGCCGCTCCATACACGCGGCGAAGGTCGTCCGGGTGGGAGCGGGTGGAGTCCTCGGCCACGAACATCACCGGCGCACCGCCCCTCACGGCGAAGGCGACGCAGCGCTCGGTGCGCTCGAGCAGATCGGCGAGCGACCAGCCCTCGATGTGGCACCGGATCGGCGAGGAGGCGAGGAAGAGCGCCACCTCCACCTGCATGCCCGTGCGCTGCGCGATCTCGAGGATAGGGCGAATGTCCTCCTCGGTGGCACGGGCCGCGCAGTTGGGCACAATCGGAAGGCCCACGTCGAGGACCGCCCGGCACAGCGCCTCGGCATCGGCGGCTGCGCGGGCACCGGCCCCTGGCAGACCCACATCGGCAGAGGTGATGCCCAGAGAGGCCGCGAGCTCGAGGAACCGGACTCGCTCCTCGACGGACGGGTGCCTGGCGGACGGGCTCTGGAGTCCGTCGCGCAGAGTCTCGTCGTCGAACGAGACTCTCCTGGGGAACGGCGCGGGCGGAGGCTCGACGCTGTTCCAGTCGAAGACTAGGTTGCCGGGGAGCCCCTTCATCCTGCGCTCATGATTGCCCAACTCCCGCACACGTCAAGCGGTCGAGCGGGCAGCAGAGGGGCCACCGTGGTCGCGTTCGCGAGGTGCGTGCGCCAACGCCTTCTTCACTTGCCCGTGAAACGGGCCGGCCGCTTCTCGAGAAACGCCGAGGTGCCCTCACGCACGTCGTCCGTGGCGAAGCACAGACCGAAGAGCGCCGCCTCGTGCCGCTCCGCCTGCTCGAGGGGGAGATTCAGGCCGAGGCGCACCGCCTCCAGGCAACGCGCCACCGAGAGGGGTGCGACCGCCAGGATCTCCTCCGCCAGCTTTTGCACCGCGCCGTGCAGCTCACCGGGCTCGACGACCTTGTTCACCAGCCCCCAGGCGTGGGCCGTCGCCGCGTCGATCGTGCCGCCGGTCAAGAGCATCTCGAGCGCCCGCCCCATGCCGATCAGGCGGGGCAGCCGCTGGGTTCCCCCGTAGCCGGGAATCAGGCCGAGCTTCGCCTCCGGCTGGCCGAAGCGGGCGTTGCTGGAGGCGACGCGCAGGTGGCAGGCCATGGCCAGCTCGCACCCCCCGCCGAGCGCGAAGCCGTTCACAGCCGCGATCACCGGCTTTGGCAGGGCAGCGAGCGCGTCGAAGAGTCGTTGGCCGCGCCGCGCGAGCGCCTGACCGGCATCCGCCGAGAGCCCGGCGAACTCCCCGATGTCGGCACCGGCCACGAATGCCTTCTCCCCCGCGCCGGTGATCACAACGGCGCGGGCGGAGGGGTCCGCAGCCAGGTCTGCGACGGCCTGCTCCAACTCGGCGATCACCGAGGCATTGAGCGCGTTGAGCTTGGCCGGGCGGTTGACCGTGATCCAGCGGGCACCGTCTTCGTCACGAAGCAGAAGGTTCTCGAATGGCATCATCGCCTCCCCGACGCTGCGCCCGGAGCGTATCACTATCCGGCCCGGCCCATCCCGAGCCACGGCCCGCGGCCGGCTCTCCGACAGGTCCTCGACACGGGAGCGTCACCGCGATAACCGACGCGGCGCCTGGCCGTATACTCCCGGTGTGAGGGGCCTCAGTCGCGTCTGGCCGCTGCTGGTGGTGCTGGCGGTCGGCTGCGCCAGCTCAAAGCCGAGCTACATCAACATGACGCCGGCCCAGTGGAGCGACGAGCTGATCCGCCGTGGCGTCGACGTCCGCGAGGTGCCCGACCCATTGGCAGTCGGCGAGCCGATTCAGAACGTCGCGGAGGATCTCGCCGGAATCGGCACGCCGGTCGAGCGCCTGCGGAGGCTGCAGACGGCCTTCTTCGACGAGAAGGACTTCCCGTTCCGCTACGCCAACCGGGGCACCTACACCGCCGCCGAGGCCTTCGCGCGCCGCGAGGGCAACTGCCTGTCCTTCACCAACCTCTTCGTGGCCATGGGGCGCTCGATCGGCATACCGGTGACGACCGCCCTCGTCAGCCGCGCCCGGGCCAGCGAGAGAGAGGGCGACCTGATCATCGTCAACAACCACGTCGTGGCGGCCTTCGCCTACGGGACGGACTGGCACTACTTCGACTTCGACCGCAGGCCGCACGAGCGGCCCACGGTCTATCAACCCCTCGACGACCTCTGGATCACAGCTCTCTACCTCAACAACCGCGGCGCCGACGAGCTGCGCGCCGGGCACCCCGAGATCGCTCTTCGATACTTCCAGTACACCACCAAGCTGGCCCCAGGCTTCGCCGCGAGCTGGGGAAACGTCGGGGTCGCCCGCCGCCGCCTGGGCGACACCCAGGGGGCCCTGGACGCCTACACGCAGGCGCTCGCGATCTCCGCTGACGATCCGACCATCCTCGGCAACCTGGCTTCGCTCTACCGGTCCCTCGGCAAGGAGAGCGAGGCGGAGATGGCACTGAAGACCGCAAACCTCTCCGTCGCCACGCCCCACGTCCTGATCGTGCGCGGCGACCTCGAGCTCGCCCAGGGGAGGACAAAGGCGGCCATGCGTCTCTACAAGCGTGCCCGGTCCATCGCACCGAAGCTGGCCGACCCCTGGGTGGCCATGGCACGCGTGGAGCTC
>JALHTD010000517.1 GCA_022865555.1 Thermoanaerobaculaceae bacterium
GCTCGCCGCGCGGACCCTCGTGGTTCGGCCTTCGGCCGCCCACGTCTCCACGCAGCGATCGGCACGCTCGGTGCCCTCACGCTTCGGCGCCATGGCTCTTCTCGCCCGCGGGGCGGATTTCACCACCACCCTCCCTCTCAAATGAAACGCTCAGGAGGTTCTGGCACCAGAACACCTCGGCCCCGGGTCCAATGTCTCTAGCCGAAGGGTGGGGGTTTCGAATCGACCGGCGGGTGCCAGCGGCCATGCCTCCGGAGGCTGCGGGGACCCGGCGCGCGGATCGAGGCTGGGGTATCGGTGACGCGTCTTCTTGCGGACACCGAGGGGACCCCAGCCCGAGACGCGCTGCCGGGTCGCAGCCGGAGGAGTCTCGGAGCGCAGCGAGTCCCCCGCTGCTGGCGGGATGGGACGAGCAAGCGCCGAGAGGCCGCGCACCCGCCGGGCAAGAAAAAAGCCTCCACGCAGTGGAAAACGAGGAGCTTGCCGCACACCCGCCGGGCAACAAAAAGCCTCCACGCAGTGGAAAACGAGGAGCTTGCCGCGCACCCGCCGGGCAAAACAAAAGCGTCACGCAGTGAGAAAGAGACAATCAGGAGCCGTGGAGCAAGCGGTCCGCCAGGATGTGGGGGAGGCCGGCGGCGAGGATGCGCTTGCGGGCAGCTTCCACGTTGTACGGGACGCGGTGGAGCGTGAAGCGCCGGATCGCCGAGTCGTACAGCGCGTACGAGGCGCGCGGGTCGCGGTCGCGGGGCTGCCCCACGGAGCCGGGGTTGATGAGGTAGCTCCGCGCGGGGTCGAGATCGATGACCACCCGGCTGCCCCGCAGCAGCACGCCCACGAGGCTCTCCTGGCCTCCTTCGACCGTCCGCTCGAACATGCACGGCACGTGCGAGTGCCCGAAGAACGTCACGCCGGCGGGGAGGCTGCGGAACGCCGCCTGGGCCTCCATCTCGGAGAACAGGTACTCGTCCTCGTCGGCGGGCGAGCCGTGGCAGATGGCGACCCCCTCCTCGATGACCTTGGGCCCCACCGGGAGGTTCTCCAGGTAGCGGCGGTTGGCCGGCGTGAGGACCTCGGCGCTCCAGAACGCGGCCCGCCGGGCATGGGCGTTGAAGAACACCGAGCCCTCCTCGGGGTTGAGCACAACGCGGTCGTGGTTGCCGCGCACTGAGTGCACCTTGTGTCCCATCGCCCGCAGCCGCTCCACGACCTGGTTCGGGGCGGCCCCGTAGCCGACGGCATCGCCCAGGAACAGCACGGCGTCGCGCCGCTTCCTGGCGGCGTGGGCGAGCACGGCGCGGAACGCCTCGAGGTTGCCGTGGATGTCGGAGAGGATCAGGTACCTCATGCGAACCTCTCGAGCGCCAGTGCCAGCCGCCCGGCGAGCGCCTCGGCGTCCTCACCCGTCTCGGGGCGGATCGCGATGTCCGCAAGCCGGTAGTGGGGCAGCCTCTTGGAGTACAGCTCGAACGCCTGCTCGGGGGTGCCGAACAGGGGCCTCTCACCGCGCTTCCCGGGCAGACGCGTCAGCACCTCGCCCCAGGGCACGTCCAGGAACACCGAGACCCCCAGGCGGGAGATCAGCTCGCGGTTGCCGGGCTGGACGAAGGTGCCGCCCCCGGCGGCGACGACGAGCGCCGGGAAGCGGGCGCAGGCCGCGAGCTGGCGCGCCTCCTCGGCGCGGAAAGCGCTTTCGCCGACCACCTCGAAGGCCCGTGCCACCCCCATGCGCAGGCTCGCTTCCACCCGCCCGTCAAGGTCCCAGAAGAGCGCGCCTGAGCGCCTCGCGAGGGCCCGCCCCGTCGTGGTCTTTCCCGCGCCCATGAAACCGATCAGGAAGACCCGCATCCACCCCCCATGGCTTTCCCACGCAGGGCTACTCCCGGCCCGCGAAGCGTTCCATGAACTGGGTGGAGAGCCGCCCGGCGACGAAGTCGGCGTCGTCGAGGATCCGCAGGTGGAGCGGTATCGAGGTGCGCACCCCGCCGATCAGGAACATCCCGAGCGCCCCCCTGGCGCGGGCGATCGCCTCCTGCCGGCCGGCCGCGTGAACGATGAGCTTGGCGAGCAGCGAGTCGTAGTACGGCGGGACCACGTACCCCCGGTAGATGTGCGTGTCCACCCGCACCCCGGGCCCGACCGGGAAAGCCAGCTCGGTGATCTCCCCCGGCGAGGGGGCGAACGTCACCGGGTCCTCGGCGTTGATGCGGAACTCGATCGCGTGCCCCACCATCTTGGGGCGCTTGCGGATCGAGAGCGCCTGGCCGCCGGCCACCCGCAGCTGCTCCATCACCAGGTCCACGCCGGTCACCGCCTCGGTCACCGGGTGCTCGACCTGGATGCGGGTGTTCATCTCCATGAAGTAGAACTCGCCGTCGTTGTAGAGGAACTCGACGGTGCCGGCGCTCACGTAGCCGACAGCCGCGGCGGCCGCGACCGCGGCCTCGCACATCCTCTCCCGCAGCTCCGCATCCACCGCCGGCGAGGGCGCCTCCTCGATCAGCTTCTGGTGGCGCCGCTGGATCGAGCACTCGCGCTCGCCCAGCGCGACCACCTTGCCGTGCGCGTCGGCCATCACCTGCACCTCGATGTGACGCGCAGCGGTCAGGTACTTCTCCAGGTAGACGTCGCCCACGCCGAACGACTTCTCGGCCTCGTGCCGCGCCGTCTCGAAGACGTGGCGCAGCTCGCGGGCGTCGCGGGCGACCCGCATTCCCTTGCCGCCGCCGCCCGCCGAGGCCTTGAGGATCACCGGGAAGCCGATCTCCTCGGCGAGCGCGACCGCGTCGTCGCGGGAGGAGAGCGGCTCGCTCGAGCCGGGCAGGACCGGCACGCCGCGCTCGGTCACCGTCCGGCGGGCGTTGGCCTTGTCCCCCATGGCGCGGATCGCCTCCGGCGGGGGCCCGATCCAGGTCAGGCCGCACTCCTGCACGATCTCCGCGAAGTGCGCGTTCTCCGCCAGGAACCCGTAGCCGGGGTGGATGGCGTCGGCCCCTGTGATCTCCGCCGCCGCGATCACCGCCGCGACGTTCAGGTACGAGGCGTTCGCGTAGGCAGGCCCGATGCACACCTTCTCGTCGGCCATGCGGACGTGGAGGGACTCCCGATCGGCCTCCGAGTGGACCGCCACGGTCGCGAAACCGGCCTCGCGGCACGCGGCGATGATTCGCAGGGCGATCTCCCCGCGGTTGGCGATCAGGACCTTGGAGATCATGCGGTCAGGGCCGGACGGCGAACAACCGCTCCCCGAACTCGACGGGCTGGGCGTTCTCGGGGTACCGCCTCACGACGGTGCCCGAGACGTCGGCCTCGATCTCGTTCATGAGCTTCATCGCCTCCACGATGCACAGGACCTGGCCCTTGGAGACGTAGTCACCCATCTTGACGTACGGCTCGGACTCGGGGCTGGCCGCCTGGTAGAACGTGCCCACGATCGGCGAGGTGACGAACGAGACCCCCTCCTCGTCGGGCTGCGCGGCCGGGGCCGTGGGCGAGCCCGGTGCGGGGCCCCCGCCGGGCAGCGCGATCGGGTTGGACGCGAACTGGCCCGCCATCGCAAGCTGTGGGGGCAGCAGCGAGGCGCCTCTGCGCTCGTGCTGAGGCACCGCAGGGATGCCCTCGATGCTCACGCGCATCCCCTCCCTCTCGACCTCGATCCCTCCGATGCGCGTCTCGGCAACGATTCGAATCAGCTCGACCAACTCGGCAAAGGTGAACATCTCGCTCCCCTCAGACGAACTCTTGGTGCAGACGGAAAGCCGCAACGCGGCTGGCGAAGCGAGCCTTCCCGGGGTTTCCGTCGCGGCCAACGACGGTCATCAAGAAATAGGTTTCGGTTATGTTGGTGATGAGCACGATCTTGCGCTCGGCCGCCACGACGATCTGCTCGAGCTCCCCGAGCTGGAGCTCGTGGTTCGCGGTCGTGATCTCCCGCAGGAACGTCGAGTACTCCGCGATCAGCTCCTCGGACTCGCCCGCGGCACCACCCCAGCTCTCGACCGGGATGCCGTCCCGGTCGGAGATGACCGTGACTGAAACTCCTGCGCATTTCCTCACCTCGGCGAGGACCTCGGCAAAGCTCATCGCGTCGCTCTTTCCTGGCCGAGTGTAAGGGATGCCAGCCAGCGCTGCAACGCCGCGATCTTCCTCTCGCGCGACGAGAGCTTCGGAGGCGCGGCCGGCATCGGCTCCAGCATATCGCGCACCAGCGCCAGCAAGTCGCGGGCCTCCACGTTGCCGGGCTCGCGCTCCAGGAGGCGCTCGAGGACGCGCACGGCCTCGTCCAGGGCCTGCTGCTGAACGTACAGGCGCGCGAGCGTCAGGGAGGCCGGCGGCTGGGCCGGGGCCTGGGTCGCCGCGGCCCAGGGGGCGGAAGCTTGCAGCACCTTCTTGAGCAGCACCGGCGCCTCTTCGGTCTCCGGCGCGGTGAACAGCTCGGCGTCTCCGGTGGGCTGCAGGGCGGGCGCCGCCTCGGCGGGGGCCGCGGCGGGGACCTCGGGGGCGGGCAAGGGCGCGGCCGGCGGCTCCGGGGGCGCCTGGACCGGTGGCGGCCCCCCGAAGAGGTCCTCGGCGCTCTCCTGCCCCGCCATCGGGGGGGCCTCGAATGCGGCCGGCTCTCGCGGTGGAGCTTTGGGTGCCGGGAGCGCCGCGAAAGGCTCGGGCGCCTGTAACTCCATCTCGAAGGCGGGCTCGGGCGCAGGGGGTGTCGGGAACGCCGCGGGGGGCTCGGGCGCCTCTGTCTCCATCTCGAAGGCGGGCTCGGGGGCCATCTCGGCGGGCGGCGGCGCGGGGGCCTCTGTGTCCAGTTCGAACGAGGGCTCGGGGGCTTCCTCCGCTGCCGGAACGGCCAGCTCGACCTCTTCGGCCTCCCCGAACACCTCGTCGGGCTCGATCAGGGAAGCATCCGGCGGCCCGGCAGCGTGGGGCTCCTCGGGAGTCGGCGGGGAGGCCAGCTCGGCGGAAATGGCGTCCACCGCGGACTGGAGCACCGCGTCCCCGGGGACCAGCTCCAGGGAGTGTTTCATCGCCTCGAGCGCCGCGGGGCGCTCGCCGAGGGCCAGGTGGGCCTCGCCGAGCAGGCGCCAGGCGACCGGGTTCTGGGGGTCGAGGGCGATCGCCTGCTCGAGGCTGTGGACGGCCTCCGTGGCCTGCCCCGCATCCACGCACGCCCGCCCCAGCGCCACCCAGGCGGCCACGTAGCGGGGGTGGTGCGCGAGCCCCGAGCGCAGGGCCTCGGCGGCCTCCGCGCCCCGGCCCTCCCGCCGCAGCAGCTCCCCGAGCTGGTAGAACTGCCGCGAGGCCAGGTTTCCCGCAAGCTCCCGCTGGAGCTCCGCGATCCTGCGCGCGCTCTCGCTCATCGCCATATTCTACCGTTTTCCAGCAAGAAAGCGCCTAGGGGGTCAGGCTTGCGTAATTGCATTGTCAGACGTCAGGCGACGTTGCGACGCCTCGAGTTGGCCACCGAGCGCCAGGTCCTGCCGAGCATCCAAACGCAACCGCGCCACCCGGCGACTGATCGTGGCGATGTCACGGCCGAAGCGGACCGCGACCTGGGCAAGCGTCGCCGCCCCCATGTCGGTCGCGAGCAACCCGATCGCCGCCCGCGCCTGCGCCGCGTCCCGCCGTCGCCCAGGCGCTCGCAACGCCGGCTCGTCTATTTCCCAGGCGGTGCAGACATCCGCGATGATCGCGTTCAAGTGCGGCGCTCGCGCCGGCCGTGGAGCCGTCTCGCCGAGGACGCCGAGGACGAATGCGTCCCCCCCGCACACACGCGGGTCCGCCGCCCCACGATGCAGTTCCTCCCGGTACCCCTCGCCGAGGCCCTCGCGCACGAAGGCCGCGTATCGGCGCCGCGCGCGCCGCGGATCGTGCTCGTCGAACATACTCAGGACGAACCCGCAATCCATCCATGGCGTGCGCACCTTGCCGAGGTACGCTCGGTGGCCGCTCCACACCCACTCCGCAGGGTCACGCACGAGCCGCGAGCGCACTGGATAGAGGTGGATGTAGCGGACCAGTTCGAACAGGTACGTGTTCCCATCGACCAGGAGCGACCGGAAGCGCCCCTGAAAGAGGTGACCGACTCGGCGCGCGCGTCGGTTGAAGGCGCGCGTGTATCGAAACGCCAGATTCTGGATGATCCGCGACAAAGACGCCTCGCCGACCCGAATCGCCAGGTGCACGTGGTTGGCCATCAGGCAGTACGCATGGATCCGGTGCCCGAAACGCTCGACGCCCTCGGCGACAAGCTCGCAGAACCCCTCGCGGTCGGCGTCGTCGCTGAAGATCGCCTGCCCACCGTTGCCGCGCAGCATGACGTGGTGCAGCCCACCAGAGACATGAATGCGCGGCTTGCGGGCCATGGCCTCACCAGTCTAGACGGGAGTAATGCAACTACGCAAGCCTGACCCCAGGTCTTTTGCTGGCAAGAAAAGGGGCCACGCGACGGCGTGGCCCCTGGCAACGACCCTGGTATACGTTTAGGGGACGACCTGCACTGGCAACGTAGCCTGCAACTGGCAGGGACCGGATCCGACTGTTGCGCTGAGATTCGTCGGACCCCCCACCGCAACGGGGCTGATTGTCAC
>JALHTD010000518.1 GCA_022865555.1 Thermoanaerobaculaceae bacterium
CGCGTCGCCGCCTCCCAGAACGGCTGGGACGGGATGCCCCAGGTCCGTTCGAAGATGTCCGGGAGCACCAGCATCGCCATGTCGCAGCGCACACCGTCACACTGCCCTGCAATCCTCACGAGTTCCCCGATCATCGCCTCCTGCGTCGCCGGGTTGCCGTAGTTGAGCTGCAGGGTGTCCGGCCAACCGTCAAAGTACGGGTCTCGGCCGTAGGCGAGCAACAGCGGCCCGTTTTTCGTCTGCACTCGGCAGTAGTTCTGAGGTGAGCGAGCCAAATCACTCTCGTTGCCGTGGACGAAGAACTCCGGGTGCTCGTCAATCCACGGGTGATCCGGGGCCATGTGGTTCGGGACGAAGTCGAGCATGAGCTTCAGTCCGCGTTTCTGTATCCGTTGTCGCAAACGTGCGAGCGCCGCATCGCCGCCCAGACCGCGATGGACGGTGTAGTTTTGGATGGCGAACCCGGAGCCTGGTATGTCCTCGTCGCGCAGGTCCGGCAGCGTTTCTTCAAACTCGCGACGCCATTGGGGATTCGCTCGCGAGATCGCCTGCGCCGCAGGGCCGGTCTGCCAGACGCTCAGGAACCAGACCCAGTCGAAGCCCCTCTCGGCCAGGCGGTCCAGCTCGGCGTCCGGGATGTCGTCCAGCGTGGCCGGCCTCCCCAGGTGCCGCGACAGCTCCGTCAGCCAGACGCGGGTGTTGATCTGGTAGAGCGACGGATAGCGAGGTGTGGACATGGATCCCTCCTACTCCCCGGCCACCTGCTCGCGGACCAGGCGGGCTTGGAGCTTCTCCTTGGGGGTCTCAAGAGCGTCTTTGGCCGTCGTGCGTCCGAAGAGGTCGAGGAGGACCGCGACGAGGCCCGTCCAGCCCGTCTGGTGGTTGGCGCCGACGCCGGCCCCGATGTCGCCGTGGAAGTACTCGTAGAAGAGGATCAGGTCGCGCCAGTGCGGGTCGTCCTGGAACTTGGCTGAGCCGCCGTGGACCGGCCGGTGTCCGCTCGCGTCGCGCAGGAAGATGCTCGAGAGGCGCCGGGAGATCTCCTTCGCCACCTCGAAGAGGGTCATCCGGTTCCCGGAGCCGGTCGGGCACTCGACCTTGAAGTCGTCACCGTAGAAGCCGTAGAGATTCAGGAGGCCCCGCACGATCAGCCCGTTGACCGGCATCCAGATCGGGCCGCGCCAGTTCGAGTTCCCCCCGAACATCCCGGTGTCGGAGTCGGCGGGGAGGTACTGAACGCGAAGCTCCTGGCCGCCCGCGTGGAAGACGAACGGGTTCTCGAGGTGATAGCGCGAGAGGGCGCGGATGCCGTAGGGAGAGAGGAACTCCTTTTCGTCGAGAAGGTAGGAGAGGATGCGCTCGAGCTTTGTCTTGGTGAGGGGCGAGAGGAGCCGGCGTCCGGCGTAGCCGATGAACCCCTCCATGGTCGGTGCCACCTGGGCGAGCACCTCGGGGTGGCGCTTCCTGAACAACGCGATCAGCTCCATCAGCTTCGGGTGGCGCGTCACCGACTCCTGCTCGAACACCGTGCTCGCGCAGAGCGGCAGGAGCCCGACCATCGACCGCACCTTCAGCCGGAATGCCTCGCCGCTCGGCAAGCGGAGGACGTCGTAGTAGAAGCCGTCCTGCTCGTCCCACATGTCGTCCTGCTGCTCGCCGACCTTGTCCATGGCGTAGGCAATCCAGATGAAGTTCTCGACGAACTTGAAGGCGAACTCCTCGTACATGGGGTCGTGGTCGGCGAGGATGGTGGCCATCTCCAGCATGCACTGGCAATAGAACGCCATCCAGGCCGTGCCGTCCGCCTGCTCGAGGGACCCGCCGGTGGGGAGCTGGGCGCTGCGGTCGAAGACGCCGATGTTGTCGAGGCCCAGGAACCCGCCGGCGAAGACATTCCGTCCCTGCGGGTCCTTCCGGTTCACCCACCAGTTGAAGTTGAGCAGCAGGCCCTGGAAGGAGCGCTCCAGGAAACGGAGATCCTCCCGGCCCAGGTTCTTCTCGAACTTGTAGAGGTACAGTGTCGCCCAGGCGTGCACCGGTGGGTTCACGTCGCTGAAGTTCCACTCGTACGCCGGCATCTGCCCGTTTGGGTGGCTGTAGAGACTCCGGAGCATCAGCAGGAGTTGCTCCTTGGCGAAGTCGAAGTCGACAAGCGACAGCGTGATCGTGTGGAACGCCAGATCCCAGGCCGCGTACCAGGGGTACTCCCACTTGTCGGGCATGGAGATGACGTCGCCGTTCAGCATGTGGAACCATTCGGCATTCCGGCTGCTGCGGCGCGTGCCGCCGACCATCGGGTGCGCCTGGTGCTCCTTCAGCCACCGATCCAGGTCGAAGTAGTAGTACTGCTTCGACCACAGCATCCCCGCGAGCGCCTGGCGGTGGACCCGGCGCTCGTCCTCGCCGAGCGAGCGGGGCGTGATCCGGTCGTAGAACTCGTCGGCGTCATGGAGCCGCTGCCGGAGCACTTCCTTGAACGCCGCGCCGAACTTGCCGCCCGTCGCGCCTTTGGCGAGGCGGAGCTGGACAAGCTCGTGGCCCCCTGCCGGCACCTCGAGGATGTAGCGCGCCGCGGCCTTCGTCCCGGTCTTCCCAGGGTTCACCGCGTCCCGCTCCCCGGAGATCACGTACCGGTGGAACGCGTCCTTGACGTACGGTGTCGGGTTCGCCTGGCCCCAGAGCCTCTGGGCGTTCGACTCGTTCTCCGTGAACAGGAGCTCCGGGGCGCCGTCACACGAGAGCGTGTACTCGCCCAGCTCGGGATGGGAGGCCACGATCGCCCCGCCGGCCTCGCGCAGGATCGGTTTCGGGCCCTCGTCTCCCCACGACCAGGTGTTCCGGAACCACAGCGTCGGGAGGAGCTGCAGCCGGGCCGCCTCCTTCCCGCGGTTGTGGACCGAGACGCGGATCAGGATGTCGTCCGGACCCTCCTTGGCGTACTCGAGGAAGATGTCGAAGTACCGGTCGTCGGCGAAGATCCCGGTGTCGAGGAGCTCGTACTCGAGCTCCTGCTTCGTCCGCCCCCGGTTCGTCTCGAGCAGGTCCCGGTAGGGGAACTCGCGCTGCGGGTACTTGTAGAGGTACTTCATGTACGAGTGGGTCGGCGTCGAGTCGAGGTAGAAGTAGTAGTCCTTGACGTCCTCGCCGTGGTTCCCCTCGCTGTTGGTGAGGCCAAACGCGCGCTCCTTGAGAATGGGGTCCCGCTCGTTCCAGAGGGCGAGGGCGAAGCACAGGCGCTGCTGGTCGTCCGAGATCCCGCCGAGGCCGTCCTCGCCCCACCTGTAGGTCCGGGAGCGGGACTGGTCGTGTGAGAAGTAGTCCCAGGCGTTGCCGTCCTCGCTGTAGTCCTCGCGGACCGTCCCCCACTGCCGTTCCGAGAGGTACGGGCCCCACTTCTTCCAGGGGATGCCCGCCTCGCGGGCGTCGTTCAGTCGCTTCTGCTCGGTGGTGTCCACGATCCCCGTGTCGGCCGCCTTCTTGCTTGTCATTGGTCTGTCCCTTCTCTTCCGCTGCGATGTTGGTTCCCTGCCGGCCCGGCGGCGGCGCACAACCGCTTCATAGGGGTAACTGGGTGGTGCTCTTCAAGACGTTGAATCTCGGCGCTCACGCGCCCACTCCAGTGTTCTTTAGCTTTCGGCGCAACAACCCGGACCGGTCGGTGTCGAAGTGGTAGATCTTGGCGACCTCGACTTTCAGCGCGAGGGCATTGACGACGAGAATCGCCAGGAGGGTGCCGATCACCGGACCGACCCAGTAGATCCACCAGCCGTGCCACTGTCCGGAGATGAGCGCCGGCCCGAAGCTGCGGGCCGGGTTGCAGCTCGGGCCCGATATCGGCGCCTCATAGTAGGACATGATCGCGAAGAGAACCGGGATCATCGTGGGAGTGAACCTCCGGAGCTGCCGGATCCCGATGAACACGCACAGCAGCGTGATCAGGCAGAACGTCGTGACGATCTCGCCCATTAGGACCATCCGTAAGGGATAGGTCTGGCCCGGCAGGGTGGCGCCGAACGCTACGCTCCGGCCCATCGCACCCCAGGCGAGGAGCGGCAAGCAGCCGAGGACCGCGCCGCTCAGCTGGCCGAGCACGTAGACCCCGGCGGTTCTCGCGTCGAGCTTGCCCACCAGGTGGAACCCGAGGGTCACGCACGGGTTGATATGGGCTCCGCTTTCCTTGCCGACAGGCGAGAGAGAGATCAGCGCCCCGAACAAGCCGAACACGAAGCCGGTGATGCGCCGTCGGGTCCCCTCATTAAGAATGACCCACGCGATGGGGCTGTGCGCGCCG
>JALHTD010000048.1 GCA_022865555.1 Thermoanaerobaculaceae bacterium
CCCCGCCCGCCGCGCGCCACCACGAACTCCTGCCCCTCCGTCACCAGATCGGCTAAGACCTCACCGCTCTCGAAGTCGCGGATCACCGTCCCGCGCGGGACCTCGATCAGGACGTCGTTGCCGGAGGCCCCGCTCTGGTTCGAGCCGCGACCGTGCTCGCCGCGCCCCGCCTTGACGTGGTGCCGGTTGTACAGGTGTGCCAGGGTCGCAAACTCACCACTGGCGCGCACAACGATGCTCCCGCCATGGCCCCCGTCACCGCCGTTGGGGCCGCCGCGGGGAACGAACTTTTCGCGTCTGAAGCTGATGCAGCCGCGCCCCCCGTCACCGGCCTTCGCGAAGAGGTGGACCTCGTCGAGGAACATCAGGCCTTTGGGGGGCGCGTATCAGGCGGCGGGATCGATAACCACGAAGCGGCCGAGACGCCCGCGGTCGCGGAAGCGGATGCGGCCCGGGATCATCGCGAAGAGGGTATCGTCGCCGCCGCGCCCGACGTTGGCGCCCGGCCTCCAGCGGGTCCCGCGTTGGCGGACGATGATCGTCCCTGCCGTCACGAGCTGGCCGTCGCCGCGCTTCATACCCAGCCGCTGGGCGTGCGAGTCGCGCCCGTTGCGGCTCGAGCCTTGACCTTTCTTGTGCGCCATCCTTCCTCCCTACCTACGCCTCGATGGCGTCGATGCGGATCTCGAGCAGGTCCTGGCGGTGGCCCCGCGTCCTACGGTAGCCCTTGCGCTTCTTCTTCTTGAAGATGATGACCTTCTCGCCACGGAGCTCGCGCACGAGGGTGCCCTTCACCGCGGCGCCCTCCACCAGGGGCTTGCCGACCTTGACGTGCGTCTCGTCGCGGACCAGCAGCACGCGCTCGAACACGACCTGGCTGCCCGGCGCGGCACCCGGCCACACGCGCTCCACCGCGATCCGCTGCCCGACCTCAACGCGGTGTTGCTTTCCGCCAGCTTCCACGATTGCGTACATACGAACTCCTACCCGACCAGTCGGGGAACGAGCTTTGTAGCACACAGCCCGGAAAGTGTCAATCTGCAGGGGCGTTTCCGGGCTGCAGGGCAAAGATCTGGACAGCGCCGACTTGCACCTTCGGGAGCCCGAGGGCGGACACGAAGGCACTCCATCGGCGCCACCCGACCGCGCCCCGCCAGGGCGCGACCGGGTAGGAGCCGGCCAGGCGGGCCAGCTCCCCCTGGTTGACCAGCAGGTGGGTGAACCCCTGGCCGCGCAGGGTTGCCATCGCCTCCTCCGGCCCGTGTGCGGCCTCTAAGATTGCGCGCAGCGGTGAGACGTCGTGCTGGGAGGGCGCCACGAACCGCCGCGGGAAAGAAAAGCCGCGCGGCTCGCCCACGAAGAGCACACGGGCCGTGCCGGGCAGCGTGCGGGCGGCAGCGAAGGCAGGGAAGGGGTCGTTGCTGATCCACACCCGGTGGACACGTTCGGGCTGGATCGCCAGCACGCTATCGCCACCGAGGCGGCGCAGCTCGGCGAAGCCAAAGGCGACGCCCAAGGCGGCCGTCGCGCCCAGCGCCAGGGCCGCGGCCCATCGTCCGAAGGTCGTGCGGGTGGCAGCCGCAGCGAGCGCAAGCACCACGCCCAGCGTGGGACCCAGAAAGCGGGGGAGGCTCCCGGTCAATACCCAGGCGAGTACCCCCCCTACGGCCACCGCCCCCGCCAGCCCGAGCCGTCGCTGTCGGCGCGACACGACGGCCAGCACGGCCGCCAGCGCCAGAGGTGCCAGGTAGGCGGCGTGGGGCGCCAGAGCGTCTCCCAGGCTGTGCGCGAGGGTTCCCGGGCCAGCGAGCAACATGCTGCCGCCGTCTCGCCACAGCGTCTCCACCCCCTCGCGCCGCCAGAGGATCGGCGCCGTGGGATCGCCCAGCAGCACGAGGTTCTTCAGCCACCACGGTGCGCTGCCGGCCAACCACCCCGCTCCGCCCCAGAGGAGGGTGCACCCCCGGCGCTCCCGCAGCCAGAGCACCGTGAGGACCATGAGGCTCCATGGGATCCCCTGCAGCCGGGCCGCGGAGGCGACCCCCGCCAGCGCCCCGGCGAGCAGGGCACCGCCTCGCGGCACCCGCGGCGCCAGGGCCACGGCCAGCGAGGCGAGCACGCCGGCGATCGCCCACCCCTCGGCGGCCGGCAGACCGGGGACCAGCACCTGGGCCGGCAGCAGCGGAAGGCAGAGTGCGGCCAAGCCCGCAGCCCACGGCGGCGCGTTCAGGGATCGCGCCAGGCCTCCCGTCGCCGCGCCCGCGGCCACGAAACTCCACCAGTGCAGCACCGCCGGCACACGATCGAGCCCCACCGCGAGCGGTGCTGCCGAGAGAAGTTGCGGCAGCGGCGGGAACGCCGCGAACAGGTCCTCGGGGTGCGCGTGCAGGCCGCGCTCAAGCAGCGCCTGCCAGGGCAGCCCGAGGTGGTAGACCAGGGCGTCGTAGAAGAAAGGCTCGGCCAGCGCCACCGGCAGGCAAACCAGCGCGCCGAGGGCCGGTAGCGCCAACAGCTCGCACCGCCACCCGGCCCGCCGCCAGCGCCCTCCCGCCGCGAGCGCTGCGGCTGCACCCACCAGCAGCGAAGGGAACCACAACCGGGCCAGGCCAAGGAGCACCACGCTCGTTGCCAGCACCCAGCTCCCCAGCAGCAGGTCCACCGGGAGCCGCAACCCTGGTCGCACCGGCAGACGCAGCACGCCGCGCAGGCGCGCCCCGCCGGCGGCGAGGATCCCACTGAGGGCTGTCCCCGCGAGGAGCGCGAGCGCGATCTGGAGGATCGGCACCTCGGCAGTCTAGCGGCTCGACTCCGGGACCGCAGCGCTCGGGCGAACGGTCCCGGTCGCGAGGGGCGTGCACTCCGGACCCAGCTCTCTGATCTCGCTGCCGCCCTCTCGCCAGAGCCTCGTCGTGCAGCCGGTCACGAACGCCTGCCAGCGCTCGGTGGCCTGCGGGTCAGCAAAGCGGAGGAGTTGGTAGTCGGGGCCGCCGAGCCGGGAGAGCTCGGACCAACTGATGAGCAGGTGGGTCCACCCTGCTCGGCGGAGGCGCCCCGCCACGTCGGTCTCGTCAGCGGCTGTCTCGACGACCTCCTGGACGAGCTGGAGGTCGTAGGGGGAGCTCACGTGGTGGGGGCGGGGACACCCCCACGACCGCCCCTCCCCGACCACCAGCACCCTGGACCCGTCAGGGAGAAGCCCGTCGCAGGCCCGGAAGGCAGGGAGCGGATCGTCGAGGGTCACCTGATGGCGCCAGGCCTCGGCCGAGACCCTCCCCGCGAGCAGGCGATCGAGACCGAGGGTGCCGGCCAGGAACCCCCCCAGGGTCAGCACACCGTGGGTGACGCCGAGCGCAAGGCAGGCCGCCACCACTACCGCGGTCCGGCGCCCCAGGGACGCGAGGCCCACCGCGGCCAACGCCGCGAGGAGCGCGGCGAGCGGCAGGGCGAACCGCGTCGTTTGCGAGGTCGCGAGCCACCCCACCAGGCCCA
>JALHTD010000519.1 GCA_022865555.1 Thermoanaerobaculaceae bacterium
CGCAAGGGAACGGTGGGCGAGGGCGTCCTGTACGGGCTGTTCTTCGCCGCCGTGGCCGGACTCCTCGTGGACGTGAACCAGTACGTGCTGTACCCAATCCCCGGTTCTCTCGCCTTCACGTGGTTTGCGGCAGGAGCCGTCGAGTTCTCCCTGTACGGCGCCCTGGTCGCCTGGCTCCACCCGATCGGCAGAACGAGGGCCGCCGTGCAGACAGTGCCGTCACAGTAGGAGGGCCCTGCGGTGCTTTCGCCCGGCAGGAACGCCGAGCTGTTGCGTCGGGTGAGATCCGACATACCATTCGTGACGCCGAGGGGGTGGATCGCCGATGCCATCCGTGTTGATCACCGGTGCTAGCAAGGGGTTCGGCCGGGAGCTCTTCAAGGTGTTCCTCGAGCGGGGCTGGACGGTGTTCCCCGTCGTGCGGGACCCGTTCATCGCAGATGACCTGAAGGCGGTCGCCTGGACGGCGGGCTACCCGATCGTTGCGGATGTCACCTCCCCGGATGCGGGAAACCGGATCGCCAAGGTGCTCCAGGCTCGCACGAGGTCCCTGGACCTCCTCGTCAACAACGCCGGCAGCATCAAGAAGCTGCGACGCCTGCCGAACGTGACACCCGAGGACCTCGAGGAGCTGTTCCGGGTCCACTGCGTAGGGGCTTTCCGGTGCACCCTGGCGGCCCTTCCGTTCCTGAGGAGGGCCGAGAGGCCGATCGTGGCCAACATCACGTCGCGCAAGGGCTCGATCGGGCTCACAGTGGCCGGCGAGGGCGGCGACGTCTACTCCTACAAGATCGCCAAGTGCGCCCAGAACATGCTCACGGCCTGCCTCGACCAGGAACTCAGGGCGGAGGGGATCCGCGTCTTCGCGGTGCACCCCGGCCGGCTGATGACTGACGTGGCGCCCGCCGATGCCGACACGTTGCCGCGGGACGCGGCCATTAGATTTGCTGACTGGGTGGACTCGGTTGACCGTGAGGCACCGTGCGGTATCCACGACCCGGTGGCCGGCGGCCTCATCGAATGGTGACTGGGCGCCAGACGCCGGCCGCCCGGCAAGGAGAACCGGCAGACCGCAGTGGCGTCCGCGGCGGAAGTGCGCAGTCCAGAATGGGGAGGGAGGTGAACCCGGATGAGCAAGCCAAAACGTCAGAGCGTGTCGTCGGCCAGCCCGTACGAGCCGGTGATCGGTATCTCGCGGGCGGTCAGGATAGGTCAGGCCATTGCGGTCTCGGGCACGGCACCGATCGGCCCCGACGGCAAGACGGTTGGAGCCGGGAACCCTTCCACCCAGGCCCGGCGCTGCTTCGAGATCACAAAGCAGGCCCTTGAGAAGCTCGGCGCAAGCCTGGACGACGTCATCCGGACCAGGGTCTTCCTGACCCGAATCGAGGACTGGAAGGCTGTTGCGGAGGTGCACGGCGAGTACTTCCGCGGCATCAGGCCGGCGAGCACGTTCGTCCAGGTCTCGCGCTTCGTTGACCCGGACTGGCTCGTCGAGGTCGAGGTGGACGCGGTCGCCCCCCCCAAGGCCTGAGGGGGCGGCAAGGACGAACTGCCCTCGGCTTTCGAGACCCTTGACAGGGGTATGGCCGGAGCCTAGGTTTTCGGCAGATAGAACAAACCCAATTGCGACGCGCGTGGCGGCGCAGCAGCACGGAGCAGCGCGCGCACGGTCCGCGCGCGGAGGGCCGAGGGGGGCCCGCGACGAGAAGGGAGGTCGGACCATGCATCGAGCATTCCGGTTGCTGGCAGTGAGCGCCGTGCTCCTTGGTGTCACGGTGGCGTGCGGCCCGAGTGCGGCCGCACGACTGGAGGCCAACAAGGCGGTCGCTCGGCGGTACTCGGAGGAGGTCGGGAACAAGGGCAACCTGGCGGTCATCGACGAGGTGCTCGCGGAGAACTACGTCCGGCATTGCCAGGCCACCGGCGCGGACGTTCACGGGCGCGAGGCGATGAAGGCGCTCTACAGGGAGTGGCGGGCGACGTTCCCCGACTACCACGAGACGATCGAGTTCTCCCTGGGTGAAGGGGACTACCTCGCCGCCTACATCACGGTGCGCGGCACCCAGAGCGGTCCGATGGGGCCGTTCCCGCCGAGCGGGAAGGTGATGGACTGCAAGGCCGTGGGGATCCAGCGGCTGGAGAACGGCAAGATCGTCGAGAGCTGGGTGACGTGGGACAACATGGCCGCCCTTGCCCAGCTCGGCCACCTGCCCGCGCCGCCGGGCGGGACCAAGCCCTGAGTCGGTTGGTCCTCGAGCAGCGGGACGGCCGCTGGGCCGTCGGACTTTGGGCCTTGCTTCGGCGAGGTCAGTCGGCCAGCGTGATCTCGGTGAGGACGAACGGCTCCCGGATTACCACACCGTCGGGAGAGAGCACGCGACGCTGCCCCGGTCGGGCCGCCACCACGAATCGCACCCAGATCTCGGGCGGTACGTCGAGCTGCCCAATCCACGCCATTGTCCGCGGGTCCAGGACGTCGGGGGTGACCCAGACGGAGCGGGCTGCCTTGCCGGCGCGCAGCCAGTAGGCGAGACCGTCCAGCGGCGGGCGTCCCTGGGCGCGGGCGCTCTCCACGTCCAGCGTCAGGGTGACGAAACGCCGCCCTGAGAGGTATGGGAGCGACAGGCGCAACCTGGGGTCGACGCCCACCGAGAGGATCACCGCGTCGTCGGGGACGCTCGCCGAGACGAAGGAGGCGATCACGCACTCCCTGCTGTTCTCGGGGCGGGACTGCGGCACGGCCGAGGCGAGCCCGTTCACGACCAGCATGAGCACCAGCGCGGCAGAAAGGGCGAGCTCTCCGCTGCGCCGGGGGAGCTTCGCGGCACCGAAGGCGAGCAGCGTCGCGAAGAGCGGCGTGGCCGCGACCGCGTGCTCGACGTTGCCGACGTCCCAGACCAGCCAGAGCGGGACGTAGCCCGCCAGCGCCAGGCCCGCAGTCACGGCGAGCGGGTGGCGATCACGAACCGCGGCCAGCACGCCGGCTACCAGGGTGACCAGCAGCAGCGCGGCCGCAGCCGCCCCGGCGACGTCCAGCCACCGCGAGGTCGTGGCGTAGAAGATGGGTATGCTGCGATACCAGTCCCACAGCGCGAGTCCGTGCAGGGCGCGCAGCGCCGCTGCCGGGCTCGGGGGCCTCAAGTAGTCGCCGCCGTGCCCCGGCACCACGACCTGCAACCACTGGCGCGGTGTGTGCGCGTCGTAGCAGAGGACGAACATCGCAATGAGAACGGCGGCGGCCAGCCCCACACCCACGGCCAGTGCCCGCACGAGCGCGGCTGGGCGTCTGCGCAGGCGGATCGCAGTGGGGAGCACGAGCAGGCCCGCTGCGAGGTGGCCCAGCATCGTGGCAGCCAGTGCGAGGCCTGAGGGAATGGGGTGCGGGCGCTCCTGCCCGACGACTGCGAGCCAGAGCAGCACGGTCGCGGCCGCCAGCGCGTAGACCTCCATGCAGGTGCCGTACCGCCAGAGGCCCCCGCTCGCGCCTGCGATCGCCGCGGCGAGCAGCGCCGGACCCTCGCTCATGCCCGCGCGGCGCAACACGAGCACCAGGCCTCCCGCGACGGACGCCGCAAACAGGGCGGCGACCACTGCCCCGACGTCCGCGGTGAAAGGGTGGAGACCGGCGAGGCGCAGCACCCAGCACAGCGCGGCCACGAGCGGGTTGAAGATCGGGTGGTGAGGGTGGAAGACCTCGCGCGATGGAACGCCGCCTGAGAGAAAGTTGTCCACCGCCATCGCGAAGACGGTGTCGTCGCCGCCGAGGTCGCGCGTCCGCGTCAGCAGGTACGCGATGAAGAAGACCGCGCCGATGACCAGCGCCTGCTGGGCCGGGGTCGCCCGCTTCGCGTTCGCACTCATCCTCTTGCAAAGGTACCACGGGGCAGGGCGCACCTCCGGGCGGGCGGATTCCGTTGCGGGAGCGACTGACGGAGAGACCATGGCGGAGGGGAGGAGATTCGAACTCCTGACGGCTTGCGCCGTGCCAGTTTTCAAGACTGGTGCCTTAGACCGCTCGGCCACCCCTCCGCGGCAATCCCAGGATACGGTCCAGCACGACCAAGCTCAAGGGTCGGATCGGCTGCTGCGAAACCGCGCGCGCTGCTTTACACTGCGCGACCGTGGCCATGCTTGCCGGGCTCGTGCCGATCTTCCTGCTGATGGGTCTCGGCGTGGTCGCGCGCCGGTCGGGGGTTCTCGGCGACGCGGCGGCGGCGGGTCTCAACCGGCTCGTCATGTACTTCGCGCTGCCGGCCCTGTTCATCGCGAAGGTCGGGACTTCGCCGCTGGAGTCCGCGCTGTCCCCCCGACTCATGCTTGTGGCGGTGGTCGTGCTGTGCGTTGCCCTGATCGTCGCGCTGGTCACCGCCCGTGCCTTGCGGCTTCCGCTGCCCCAGCGTGGGACGCTCGCGCAGGCTGCCATTCGCGGCAACATCGTGTACTTCACCTTTCCGCTGATCCTCACGCTCTACGGCGACGACGGCCTCAGGTTGGCCGCGGTGACCTCCGCCGTGGTGATCCCGACGATGACCCTGCTCGCGGTGACGGCGCTGGAGAGGTACCGGCCCCCTGGGGAACGCGACGGGCACATCTTGTTCCGAGTGCTGGCCAACCCGATCGTTATCGGCGCGCTCCTCAGCCTCCTCCTTGCGGTTTTGCACTGGCGGCCCTGGGGGTGGCTCGCCGGGACGCTCAACGCCCTTGCCGACCTGGCGTTCCCCGGCGCTCTGCTGGCGCTTGGCGCCGAGCTGAAGATCGGGCGATGGCGGGGGTTGTGGCGTAGCCTGGCCGCCGCGTCGGTCATCAAGCTGGTTCTGATGCCATCGTTGGGGTGGTGGCTGCTCGCGATTCTCGGGGCTCCCCCGCGCGAGATCGCGATCGGTGCCCTGGTGCTGGCGGCGCCGACCGCCGTGGCGAGCCACTCGGTGGCTGCCAGCCTGGGCGGTGACATCGATCTCGCCAGTTCGTGCGTGCTCGTCACCACGGTGCTCTCCGTGGTGACGTACGTGGGGTGGGTCCTCCTGCTCCCGCAGTGAGTCCGTCGGGGCCGGCGTCATGGGCCCTCCGGCCTCGGGGACTAGAATGGGGCAATGCAGCCGGAGAGCGTCGCGGAAGCGGCCGAAATACTCCGCTCGGCGCAGCGGGTCGTAGCCTTCACCGGCGCAGGCGTCTCGGCGGAGAGCGGGGTTCCGACGTTTCGCGGCGCCGGCGGCCTCTGGGAAGGCCACCCCGTGGAGGAGCTCGCGAGCCCGCGCGGCTTCTACGCCGACCCGGTGAAGGTCTGGCGTTTCTACGAGGAGCGGCGCCGTAACCTGGCAAACGTGAAGCCCAACCCGGCACACCGCGTGCTGGCAGGCTGGCAGGAGCGCTTTCCGCAATACGCTGTCGTTACGCAGAACGTGGATGGGCTGCACCAGGCGGCCGGCGCACGCGGCGTGCTCGAGCTGCACGGTTCGATCTGGCGCATGCGCTGCCTCGGCTGCGGGCGCGAGCGCGAAGAGCGTACGGTGCCGCTGCCACGGGTCCCGCCGCTATGCTCCGAGTGCGGGGCGATGGAGCGCCCGGGCGTCGTGTGGTTTGGCGAGTTCCTCCCCGAGGTGGTCATGGCAGCAGCCTTCGCGGCGATCGAGGGGTGCGAGGTGCTGGTGGTCGTGGGCACCTCGGCCGTCGTCTACCCTGCGGCGGGCTTCGTGGAGGTTGCGGCGACGGCGGGGGCAAAGGTGATCGAGGTCAATCCCGAGGCGAGCAGCATGGCGCACTTTGCGGACGTCGCCCTGCGCGGCCCGGCCGGGGAGCTGCTGCCGCTCGTGGACGCTCGGCTGGCGGAGATCTGAGGATGCGCGTCTCGGAACTCTCGCGCGGGGATCGGCCTCGGGAGAAGCTGCTGGAAAAAGGCCCGGAGGCGCTCTCGGACGCCGAGCTGCTCGCAGTGCTGCTGCGCACCGGCGTGTCCGGTACGGACGTGCTGGCAATGGCCCAGCAATGGCTGGACGAGGCCGGAGGTCTGGAGAGCCTGGTGCGGGCCGACCCGCGCCAGATCATGAGCCGGAAGGGCGTGGGGCTCGCCAAAGGCACGGTCGTCGCCGCGGCACTGGAACTTGGCAGGCGGCTCGCAAGGAGGAGCCTTGCCGACCAGCAACTCCTCGATCGGCCCGAGGCTGCCGTTGACTACCTGACGCTGCGCTACGGCCACCAGCGCGTGGAGGTGTTCGGCACGCTCACGCTGGACGCGCGGCACCGACTGCTGCGCGTCCACGAGCTTCACCGTGGGGCGCGCGCTCACGCGGACATCGAGCCTGCCGAGGTCTTCAACAGCGCGATCGTGGACAACGCCCATGCCGTGATCCTGTGGCACACGCACCCGTCCGGTGATCCCACCCCGAGCGGTGACGACGAGGCGCTCACGCGGCGGCTGGCCGACGCGGGCCGGCTGCTCGGCATCGCGGTGCTTGACCACCTCGTGGTCGCGAGCGGCGGCTTCGTCTCGCTGCGCCAGCGCGGAGTCCTTCCCGCCACGTAGGCGTGGCCGGAAGGATGCGCACGGTGGTGCGCTGACGGTCGAAAACGTGTATCCTACGGGTGCCGACCGCGTAGGTGTTGGCGTAAGGTACTGTAGGGCAAGGCTTAAGGCGCGATAGGCACGGTCGGAGGCGAGCGAGTTGGACACGAAACCCAACCCCCCTGGTGGCGGGGCCAGCACGAAGCTTGCCGGGAAGCTCGAAGAGGGGACCCTGCCGGGGCTCCTGCAGATGCTCTCGATGAAGCGCAGGAGCGGCAAGCTCACGCTTGCGACCCGTGACGCGCACGGGCTCGTGCTCCTTCAGGACGGGAACATCATCTACGCGGCCTCCAACTCGGCACGCGAGGCTTTCGGGAACATCCTGATCCGTCACGGGCTGATCGACGACGGCACCCTCATGAAGGCCCTCGAGCAGCAGCACGTCTCGGGCCAGGAGAAACGGCTCGGGACGATCCTGGTGGAGATGGGCACCATCTCGCAGGAGGACCTCGAGAACGTGCTCCGGGAGCAAACG
>JALHTD010000520.1 GCA_022865555.1 Thermoanaerobaculaceae bacterium
CGCTCAGGATGACGTCAATCCGGTCTGCTTCGCGACGAGATCCTTCGGCGCTACGCGCCTCAGGATGAGATCCCTCGTCCCGCCGGAGGCGGGACTCGGGATGAAGTGGTTTCGCCCCCGGGGGGAAACCACTTCACTTTTTCGTGTAGACCAACTCCATCAGCTTGAACTCCTTGGCGGAGCGATCGGGACCGTACATCTCCATCACGTGCTTGTTCGCGTCCACGATGCGGGTCACGGTGCGCAGCTTCATCGGCTTGCCGGTCACGACGTCGTCCATCGTGCTTGTGGCGGTGAGAACCTTCCCCGAGGGGTCCGCAGTCCCCGTCATCACCATGAATGTCGTGCCCATGGTGTCCATCCAGGTGCCGACGTACTTCTTCTTGAAGTTGTCGTACCCCGTGTAGCCGAGACCCTGGAACTTCATCCCGCCGAACTCGCCCTGGAAATCCTCCCGGACGAACCGCCCGCCCAGCACCCAGCTGTCCTCGGCGGTCCCCGAGCCCTCCTGAGGCGGGGCGCCCGGCGCCTCCCACGAGGTGCTCTTGACGTTCCAGCTCCCGATCATGGGCTCGAGCACCTTGTGCCCCTCACCCGGCGTGGCGACCTTCATCCAGGCCTCCATCGCCGCCTGCTGCTCGGCGGTCATCTTCGGCTTCTCGGCTTGCTGCTGGGCGAAGGCGCACGACGCGGCTAGCGCAAACGCCAAGGCGACCGCACTTCCAACTGCGAAAGCTCCGGTTTTCATGATTCCCCCTTTCCTGGACGTATTCTACGTCTCATCCGCGAAATTGCTTCTGGCCCAGCGCAACCCCAAGGGTGCGCTGGGGTTGCGCGCTGCGTCTCCGATCCTCTCTCTTTTTCCGCCGCTTTCCGAGTCGCCTGCGCCTGGGAAACCTTGGCTGTTCCCCCGCTGTCACGGCCGCCAGGCGAGCCCGATCCAGCCCTGGGTCACGTCCTTGAACGGCTGATCCAGGATGTACGCCACGCCCACGATGAAGTGGAAACCGGGCAGGCGCACCAACGGCATCGGGTCGCCGGTGACGTCCCACTCGAGCCCGACGAGGCGCAGCCAGTCCCCCCTCGCCTGGTCCTGGCTCCACATGCGGTGCCGCTCGAAGGAGAGCGGAAGGCCGCCGAGGAGCACCGTCGCCTTCTGGCCCTCGTACTCGTCGCCGACCAGCGTGCCTGCCGGCAAGGGCGGCACCAGGATGCGCGCAGCCAGCACCGCGTCCGGCAGGACGGAGCTGGGCGCGCCGCCGAGCTGCAGGCGGTCGAATTCGGAGACCGCGCCGCTCACGCTCGCCCGCTGCCAGGCCAGAACGAGGCCGGTGCTTCTGCGAAGGACGCCGACCTCGAGCGCCCCCCGCAGGCGATGCCAGGAGTCCTCCCCCGTCCGGCCGGCGTCGAATCGCGCGCTCGCCGAGGCGGGGAAACGCCACAGACCGCGCGAAGGCCACGCCGCCAGGCGCGCACGCACGAACCCGAGGCGCTGGTTCTGGCTCGCCTGGTCCGGCGGCTCCACGCGGCCGACG
>JALHTD010000521.1 GCA_022865555.1 Thermoanaerobaculaceae bacterium
CCAACCGGATCGGTAGCCGGGACATTTCATCCACAGGCGAGAGGGGAATCTTCGACACCAGCCTCAACCCCGAGAAAGCGAGCCCAACCGCGCGATGGCCTCTTCGCGCAGCCACGACCGGGCCGACCCGCAGGCACCTCATGTCACGGGGATCCCGGTTTCCGGCTTGGAGGTCGAGCTCGTTTTCAGTGCGGATGCAGGTGGCGGAGGGCGTGGGGCTTCTCCAGGTTGTGGCGCAGCATCAGATCCTCGTCCGAGAGCAGCTCGACCGTCGGGCCCTGCGCCACGACGCTGCCCTCGTCCAGGACGATCACGCGAGAGCACAGCTCGACAACGAGCTCGAGATCGTGCGTCGCGATCAGCTTGGTGATCGGGATCTGCCGCAGCAGCTCCTTCAGCTCCCGGCGGCCCCTCGGGTCGAGACTGCTCGACGGCTCGTCGAGCACGAGGATCGAGGGCTCGCACGCCAGCACACCCGCCAGGCAGACGCGACGCTTTTCGCCGACGCTCAGGTGGTGCGGGGCGCGCGCCTCGAACCCCGGGATCCCCGCCCTCGCGAGCGCCTGCGTGACGCGCTCCCGGATCGCCGCTTCGCTCAGGCCGAGCTGCTGGGGGCCGAACGCGACGTCCTCGAACACGGTCGGGCAGAAGAGCTGGTCGTTGGCGTCCTGGAAGAGGAGGCCCACTTTGCGGCGCACCTCGTGCAGGGTGTCCGCGGTCACCGGGGTTCCGTCCACGAACACCGAGCTCTCGCCCTTCAACGACTCGGGCAGCAACCCGTTAAGGTGCAGCAGCAGCGTGCTCTTGCCCGCGCCGTTGGGGCCGATCAGGCCGACGCACTCCCCCTCGGCAATCGAGAAGCTGACGCCGCGCAGCGCTTCGGTTCCCTCACCGTAGCGGAAGCGCAGGTCGCGGACCTCGATGGCGGCGCTCATCTCCACCCCCTGGCGCACATCGCCGCGTAGATCCGCTCGGCCCGCTCGCTCGAGCGGATGAACAGCTGGCTGACGACGGTCGCCATCGTCCGCCAGGCCCACCGCCGCCTGGGCGTGAACGTCCGGCTCGCCCTCGCGCGCTGCATGCGCTGCGCCTCGTCCACGAGCACGAACAGGTAACGGTACATGAGCGACAGCGTCGTCACCAGCAGCGCCGGCATCCGCCAGGCTCTGAGAACGCGCAGAAGGTCGGCAAAGGGCGTCGTGTTGGAGAGCAGCACCATCGTCAGAAGGCACAGGGTGGACCTGGCCACGAGGATGAGGAACAACCGCCACCCGCCGGGCTGGAACAACGCCAGGATCGCCACACCCAGAACGAACGGCTCCAGCAGGGTGACCCGCCACAGCAGAGCCGGCCAGGGGATCCGGGAAAGACCAGCGACGACGAGCAGCACAACCGCAACAGAGGCCAGGAAGACCGGGCGGGAGGGCGGCAGAAGCACGACCGCCAGAACCAGGGCGAGGGCGGACACGAGTTTCACCGCCGGTGGCAACCGGTGGATGGGCGAGTCGAGCCGACTGTAGCGGTCCAGGAAGTCGTGTCGCATTCGCGGCCCTAACGCCCACCCTGTGGACTGGCCGTGTCCTCGCGCCTCGTGTTGGGCACCAGCACGCGAGCCAGCAGCCACGCCAGGACGAACACGACGATCGTGCCCACCGCGCCGGTGATCGCCGTTCCGAGCGTGCTCCAGTGGATCCCGGCAACCTCGTAGTCCGGGATAGGGGCTGGAAGAACCGGAGCGGCAGTTTTGTCCTTGAAGCCGAGAACCTCCGCCGTCTTGTCCAATCCATCCGGCCAGCGCGAGGCCAGGGGCGAGACGAAGAGCGCGAGCCCGAGGGCGATCAGCCCGCCATAGGCCACCACCGCGCCGTACGACCGCCTCGGCTCCGTCGCCTCATCCGGTTGGAGCAACTCGGGGCGTGCGCGGGCGATGGCAACGAGCACGAGGGCGGTGATGAGCGCTTCACCGACGCCGATGAGCATGTGGATGCCTGCCATGGCCGGCAGGACCACCGAGAAGCGGACCGTGTGTGACGACGCCAACTCCCCGGCGCAGGCAACGGAGGCCATGACCGTGCTGCACCACGCGGCGAACGCTGCAGCCAGCACACGGCCGAACAGCCCTTTGACGGCGCGGCTCACGAGGTGGTAGTTCGGGGGGG
>JALHTD010000522.1 GCA_022865555.1 Thermoanaerobaculaceae bacterium
CCTCGGGCCGTGGCAAGCGCTCGGGTCATCGCCTCCCGCACCTCGGCGTCGCTCCGGGCGGCGAGGTAGGCGCACCCGGCAGCCGCCGCAAATGCCTCGACGCTGTAGGGCGCAAGCTGCGAACACACCGCGCGGTTGAGCACCGTGCGCTGGAACTGGGCGATCTGTGCCAGCTCCTCGTCCCGCAGCACGACGACGGCCACGCCGGCGCCATACGCGGCGGCCGTGAGAAGCTCCAGGCCCGTCATGAGCAGGGCACCGTCTCCGGCCAGCGCCACCACGTCCGTGCCCGGATTGGCGAGCTTGGCCCCGATTGCCGCGGGGACGCTGTAGCCCATGCAGGAGTAGTCCACCGGCGCAAGAAAGCGACCCGGCGCCTCGAGGCGCAGGTGCTCCATGGCCAGAAACGTTCCGTTGCCCGAATCGGCGGTGAAGATCGCGTCGTCGCCGGCCAGCTCCTGCAGCGTCTCGAACAGCACAGCGGGCGTGACCCTCTCGGTGCTTTTCTGCTGTCGCCACTCGTCCCGCACCGCGCGGTGCCCCTCGGCGATAGTCCCCTCCAGGGCCTCGTCGCGGGCACGTGGCGGAATCCGGCCCAGCAACGCCGGCAGGGCCTCGGTCGCGTCGGCTTCGATGGTCACCGAGGCGGGGAAGTTGCGGTTGAAGACGGCGCGGTTGATGTCCACGTGGACGAGCTTCTCGGGAGGGATGAAGCCGTAACTGCCGGTGCCGACCTCCCCGAAGCGGCACCCCACCGCGAGCATCGCGTCGCAGCCGCGCTCGACCTCCCGTACAAAGGGTGGTGCTGCCTTGCCCAGTCCGTTCCACAGGAACAGGGGGTGGGACTCCGGGAACACACCCTTTCCCTGGATCGTGGTGGCCACCGGGGCGTGCAGCCGCTCGGCCAACTCCCGGACCTGCTCGGTGGCCCCGCGGGCGCCGTAGCCGACGTACAGCACCGGGCATCGCGCTGCGCTGAGGAGCCGCACGGCGGCCTCGATCTCGCGGGGATCGAGGTGGGGTGCTGCACGGTCCTCCGGTTCGTACCGCGGCTCACCGAAATCATGACGCAACAGGTACAGGTTTGCCGGGACCTCGACCACCACCGGCCCGGGCGTCCCGGCCCGCGCCAGGGCGAACGCCCTGCGCACGGTGGCGTAGAGCTGCCGAGGCTCTCGGACCGGTAGGACGTCCTTGACCACCGGGCGGGCCACCGCGAGCTGGTCGATGTCGTGGAGTTGGAACGCCCGGCCGGTGTCGGTGCGGATCCCGCACGACAGCACCACCAGCGGGATTCCGTCCAGGAAAGCCTCGGCCACGCCGGAGAGCGCGTGGGTGAGCCCGGCGCCGGGGACCAGGTTCACCACTCCGACCTGGCCCGAACTGCGCGATACCCCGTCGGCCATGAACGAGGCGGCCTGCTCATCGGTGACCAGCACCGCAGTGATCTTCTCGGAGGCGGCGAGGGCGTCGTACAGCTCAATGTTGTGGGTGCCGGGGATGCCGAAGGTGAAGGCGACACCCTCGTCCTCGAGGGCCTTCACCACCAGGGGCGCCCCCGATTCGCTCATGCGGCGGGCAACTCCGGCAGCCGCATGCGCACACGCTCGGCGACCCGGTCGGCGAGCGCCATGATCGTGATGTAGGGGTTGATCTCGGAGCACATGGGGAAGAGGCTGGCGTCCGCGACGAACAACCAGGGCACGCCGTGCACCTGCCCCCACGCGTCGGTCACCGAGGTCGCAGGGTCGGTCCCCATCCGGCACCCGCCCATGAGGTGGGCACTCGAGATCGAGACCTTGCCGAGCTTGAACGCCTCACGGTTGATCAGCTCCTCGAGCCGATGAGCCTCGTCCGCGCCGATGAAGAAGCCCGTCCCCGCTGGCGCGTGCACACGCCGGCAACCGGCGGCGAAGAAGATGCGGGCCGCGACCCGCTGGGACTCCACAAGGGCGTCCAGCACCTCATCGGTGAAACGGTAGTAAACGACGGGTTCGCCCGCGGAATCCACCGTGACCCGGTTCTCGGCCAGTGCAGGGTCTACGGCAAGCACCAGGATCATCTGCATCCGGTCCATGCGGGCCATCATCTCGGCGTGCTCGGCGCCGAACCCGATGAGGTTCTTGGCGGTGGTGAATGGGAAGTACATGCAGGTCTCGAGGAGGAACTTCGCGGACTCGACGAAGTGGTCGCAGTAGTAACTCTTTGGGTGGCCGTAGAAGTTGGTGATCGGTCGGTCGTGCTCGCCGACTAGGATCAGCGCGGGGTGGGCCGTGAAGTAGCGGCCGAGGGCTGGCAGCCGCACCGGGAGCCGTGAGCGCAGCAGCAGCGCAGGGGAGTTCACCGCGCCTGCCGCCACCACGATTGCGCGCGTCCGGATGCGATACCGCCCCTGGGGCCAGAGAGAGGGCTCGCCGAACGGCGGGTTTGTCACGGTTACAACGCACTCGCGGCCGCCGATGCGCTCCACCTTGCAGTTGGTGATGACCTCCACGCCGGCCGCCTCCGCCGCGGGGAGCTGCACCCGATGTGTTCCCTGCTTGGCCGCGTTGGGGCAGCCGAGGTTGCAGAGGCCAGAACCCCGGCACCCCTTTACGTTGACCGGGAACTGCTCAACGCGGTAGCCCAGCTTCCGGCACGCCTCGAGGAAGAGCCGGTTGTTGTCGTTGATCCTGTCCTCGTCGAGGAGGTGGACGTTGTTCTCGGTGAGGTACTTTTCCGAGCGCCGTTGGAGGTCCGCGTGTTCGAGCCCCGGCACGCCCCAGCGCGAGAGCACCTCCTCGGGGAGCGGCAGTGAGGTGCCGGTGTAGACGACCGTGGACCCGCCGTAGGCGCAAGCGAACGCCAGGGTCATGGCGCGGTCGCGGGTAAGAAAGCCTCCGTTGTCGAAGTAGAGCTTCTCCGCCATCTCGGCCTCGCGGCCGGTGAACTCCTCCTCCTTGAGCTTTGGCCCCCACTCCAGGACCGCGATCCGCACACCCTCGCGACAGAGAGGCGCCAGCTCCTTGGCCACGGTGCCGCCGCCGGCGCCCGAGCCGACGATCACGACGTCGAAGCTCCTCTCAACCATAGAGCAACTCGTTCCCGTTGAACGACGGGGTGTAGCGGAGGCTCGGCCACACCTCGGTCTGGCCGGAGTAGCCCATGAAAGCCAGCGCGCGCAGCCCCCAAAACCCGCCTCGCAGCTTGGCGAGCGGGGCGTCCAGCAGCCAGCGGAGCATTACGTCCTGGTTTGCGGGGCTCAAGCGGTCGAACGGAGCCCCGAAGCGCGGAAGCGCGAGCCAGCGCATGAGACCTAGGAACAGCCCGAACTGCCGCTGGATCGAGCGCGGACGATCGGAAAGGGCCTTGCCCACGATCGCGATGAAGCGCGACCGCCCCTCGGCGTCGAGGACGGCCGCCGCGGGAACGATACATCCCGCAACGCACATCAGGAAGGCCCACTTCCGCTGGCTCAGGGGTGGCACCAGCGCATTAGAACGCCGGGCCGGCAGGCAGTCAAGAAGCGCAACGGCCAGTTTGACCTACAGCCCTGCATCTCCGCCCTGTGGGAGCGGGCGGGCAACTCTCAACTCCTACCCCTTGAACGTCTTTACCTGAAATCAGCCCTCGTCTTCATCGGGGGGGAAGAGATCCGGCTGGGCGTCAGGGCCGCCGGGCTCGAAGCAGCGGCGGCAGCGGGCCTCGTAGGTCTCGGCCGCCCCCACCACCACCTGCTCCTGGGCCTGGGTGAGGCGCTGGGTGTAGGAGGCAGGAGCGCCGCAGCGGACACAGATCGCGTGCACCTTCTCGACCTCCTCGGCGACCGCCAGCAGCTTCGGCATCGGCCCGAACGGCTCGCCGCGGAAGTCCATGTCGAGCCCTGCGACGATCACGCGCTTTCCGAGGTCGGCCATGTGACTGCAGATCGTCACCAACTCCTCGTCGAAGAACTGGGCCTCGTCGATCCCGACGACCTCGGTGCGAGGATCGACCTTCTCGAGGATCTCCGCCGCCTTGTGAACCCGCTCCGCCTCCAGCCGCCAGCGCGAGTGGGAGACCACCTGGGCTGTCGTGTAGCGGTCGTCCAGCGCGGGCTTGAACACCTGCACCCGCTGCTTGGCGATAATCGCCCGCCGCAGCCGCCGGATCAGCTCCTCGGACTTGCCGGAGAACATGCTCCCGGTTATGACCTCGACCCAGCCGCCCCAGGGGGTGCGTGGCTGCATCATCCCTCCCACTGTCCTTTGTACCACGGCGCCAGGGCGGTGAGCACCGCCTGGACGTAGGCGTCGGCGCGGGTGAGCACGCCGGCCGTCAGCACGCCGAAGGCGCCCTGGCGGGAGCGCACGTCGTGCTCTTGGGCGTGGCGGTCGATGACGTCGGCCAGGTCCTCGCCCGCGAGCACCGCCGCCGCGACGCTCTCCGGCAGCAGGATGCCGGCGCTGGACCCCACCCCCTCGCGGCTGCCGTCCCACGCCACCGCCCAGTTGCGCAGAACGACCTGGAGCGGAGCTCGCCCGAGCACCTCGATCCCGCCCTCGAGGCCCAGGCCAAGGGAGGCGCCGGGAACGGCTTCGAGCGCGGCCCAAGCCCGAGCGCGTGCGCCGGCAAGGGTGGCCCCGACCGAGAGCGGTGTGTCGGCCTGGCCGCTCGCGACGTCCACCGGGGCGAGCGCGACCTCCTCGCCGGGCCAGGGGAGATCGGCCAGGCGCTCGAGGGCCATCGCGACCCCGGCGATCTTGGGCTCCCGCCGGCTGCCGACCGCAATTCTCATAACCCGATCCGCGGACACATCGGCGCGAGGGGACAGCTCTCACAGGCGGCCTTGCGCGCCTGGCAGACCCGCCGCCCGTGCAGGATCAGGCGATGGCCGAGCGCCACCCGGGAAGAGGGTGGGAACAGCGCCATCAGGTCCTGCTCGATCTTCTCGGGGTCAGTTTCCTCGGACAGGCCGAGACGTTGCGCGAGGCGTGCGACGTGGGTGTCCACGACCACGCCGGTGGCCATTCCGAATGCCGTGCCGAGCACCACGTTGGCGGTCTTGCGGCCGACGCCGGGGAGCTTGGTGAGATCGTCCATGCGGGCCGGGATCTCGCCCCCGTGCCGCTCCACCACCGCGCTGGCCATTCCCAGCAGCGACTTCGCCTTGTTGCGGTAGAAGCCGGTGGTGCGGATCATCTCCTCCAGCTCGGCCTGGTCGGCGCCCGCAAGGGCCGTGGCATCGGGGAGGCGGGCGAAGAGAGCAGGCGTCACCATGTTGACCCGCACGTCCGTGCACTGGGCGGAGAGGATCGTGGCGACCAGAAGCTCGTACGGGTTGCGAAAGTGCAGCTCGGTGGTCGCTTCGGGGTAGGCCGCTGCGAGTCCGGCCTCGATGGCTGCGACGCGCTTTGCCGTCGCGCCCGTCGCTCTGCTCACAGCGGCTGTCCCGGCCCGGGCGAGGAACGCGGGAAGACCCGGTCCTGGGTCGCGCTCACAAGGCCGCCCGAGATCACCAGGCGCAGCGCCTCCTCCACCGAGAGATCGGTGTTCTTGAGGGAAGCCTCAGGGTAGACGAGGAAGAAACCCGTGGTGGGGTTGGGCGTGGTGGGCATGAAGACCGAGATCAGGCGCCGCGAGCCGCCCGGCGACGTCTCCTCGAATTCGCCGGTGACGAACGCTATCGACCAGACGCCATCGTAGGGAAACGGGATCAGCACCACTCGTCGGAAGCTCTTGGCGCGTTCGCCGGCGAACGCGCGTGTAACCTCGCGCGTTCCAAGGTAGATCGACCGCAGGATCGGGATGCGGGCGAAGATCCGGTCACCGAGGCGCAGCACGCGCCGCCCGAGCACGTTGTGGGCGAGAACGCCCAACACGAAGATCACTATGACGAACAGGGCCGCCCCGACCCCGGGAATCCGGCGCTCGAAGAGCTGCATGCTGATGGGATCGGCCCACCGATCCACCAGTCCGAACAGGAAGCGCCCGAAGAAGATCGTGACCACCAATGGAAACGCAACCAGCAGGCCGGTCACCAGACGGTTGCGCAGGTAGCCAAGGAAACCGTGCCGCTTGCCCGGCTCCGGGAAGCGAATCGGAAGCCCCATCGAGTCCTGCACGGGCGCTCGCTGCTCATCCATCGCGCGGCTATTGTACCGACCTTCCCCCCACCCGAAACGAATGGTCGTTGGGAGGAGGGTTGAATCCGCCGATGCCGCGGGTGGCTGGTGTTTGCTTCTGCTTCCACTCCGTGGAGGTTTTCTTTTGCCCCGCGGGCCTGGAGCGGTCGCTCGGGCTGGGCGTCGAGCCCAGCCCTCCGACCCGCCTTCGCGTGCGACCGAGCAGGGACGTCCCGCGGCGGGGCCCCTCGCTGTTCGTATGGGACCA
>JALHTD010000523.1 GCA_022865555.1 Thermoanaerobaculaceae bacterium
CCAGCACGTTGGGGTGCCCGTCCTTCAGCGAGAAGAGCGCGCCGCGATCCTGGATGCCGAAACCCAGCTCGGGTATCACGTAGCCGGACCCGAAGCCGGTGTAGTTGGACTGGATGAGCGCGACCATCATGCCACGCTCGTCGGCCGTGACGAGGAAAGTCGTGTCGCCGTGCTGCAGCGCGGGGTTGCCCGGCTCGACCGACTTGGCCGCGCGCTTCATGTCGATGCGCTTCGCCTGTCTCTCCGCGTAGTCCTTTCCGAGCAGCGCCGCAACCGGGGCGGGGCAGAAGGCCGGGTCCGCGTAGTAGGCGGCCCGGTCGGCGAACGCGAGCTTCTTGGCCTCGACCATGACGTGCCAGAAGTCGGGGCTGTCGCGGCCCATCGTCTTGAGGTCGAAGCGCTCCAGGATGTTCAGCATCTCGAGCGCAGCCAGCCCCTGAGAGTTCGGCGGCAGCTCCCAGACGGTGACGCCCCGGTAGGTCGTCGAGATCGGCTCCTGCCACTCGCTGGTGTGGCGGGCGAAGTCCTCGATCGAGAAGAATCCGCCCTCCTTCCGGGAGTAGGCCACGATCTTCTCGGCGATCTCGCCCCTGTAGAAGGCGTCGCGACCGCCGGCGGCGAGCAACTCCAGCGTGTTGGCGAGGGCCGGGTTGGCGAACGGCTGCCCCTCGGCGGGGGCCGTCCCGCCGGGCAGGAAGACCTCGGCGAACCCCGGCGTGTCCTTGAACCGTGCGACGCTGCGCGCCCACGAGCCGGCGATCACCTGGGGGACGGGGACCCCCTCGCGGGCGTACGCGATCGTCGGCGCCAGCAGATCCTTCATCGGCAGCCGGCCGAAGCGCTCGTGCAGCTCGAACCACGCGTCGGCGCACCCCGGCACGGTCCACGCGTACGGCGAGTACACCGGCATGGTGCCGTCCGCGAGGGGCGGGACCTTGTCGAGGGTGAGCGCCAGCGGCGCCCGCCCGGACCCGTTGAGACCGTAGAGCTTGCCCGTCGCGGGGTCCCACACCATCGCGAAGAGGTCGCCGCCCAGGCCGCATGAGGTCGGTTCCATCAGGGAGAGGGCGGCGTTCACCGCGATCGCGGCGTCCACGGCACTGCCGCCGCGCCTGAGGATCTCCAGCCCAACCTGCACTGCCACCGGGTGGGCCGCGGCCACGATCCCGTGGCGCGCGAGGGTCACCGACCGAGTGGCGAACGAACGCCCCTCGGGACGGTCGGCAGCGATGGCTGGGAGGCCCGTGAGGCCCAAAGCGAGGAGGATCAAAGCCGGTCGTCTCATCCCGAACCTCCGTTTGCCCTGCAGATCGAACCACCTCGGCAGCTTCCCGCTGCCTGGCTGCCCATCCGGCAGGCCGGGTCAGGGTATCGCACGTCAATGCAAGGGCAAGCAGCCGGGCCGGCTCCGACGGCGGCGCTCACGCCACGCCCACGGACGGCACTGTCCTGCGCAATTACCTCATCTCGCAAGCGTTCTGGTGCGCGCGCGGGGGGTCTGCCGGCGAGGCCCCGGGCGAAAGGGGCGGTGGTACCATTGCGCCGTGAAGGTTTACACGCGGACCGGCGATGACGGTTCCACGGGTCTCGCC
>JALHTD010000524.1 GCA_022865555.1 Thermoanaerobaculaceae bacterium
CGGGAGCTGGTCATGCTGGTCGGGGTCGAGCAGTGTGGGCTGAAGGTGAAGGACCTCGCCGCGGTGATCGGCAGGGGCGCGGGCTCGGCGAGTCGGCTGTACTCGAACGCGGCCGCCGTGCGGCGCACCAACTCCGCGTTCGCAGCGATCGCGGAGCAGGTGACGCAGACACTGCGGAAGGGCCAGAAGAAGTCATCTTGGCGACAATCGATGAAATGAGATACCTGGTACCCATCGGAATTGGGTCCGGGAAGGTCCGGGACAGTGGAACCGGGCGCTCGCTTGGGTCCGCACGAGATCGTCGCCTTGATCGGCGCGAGGGGAAGGCGAAAATTAACATTGAAACCTGTACGGTCACCTGGCGTAGATGACTCAGTGGAGGATGCCATGAAAACCATCATCATGCTTTGCGCAGCGATCCTCGTGGCCGGCTGCACCTCTAGTGGCGGGCCCGAAGTCAGCCCGCCCGCCCAGACGCAGGCCGCCGAGCACGAAGCCGACCTCGCTGCGGCGCTGAGCGGCAGGATCGCCGGCCCGCCGCAGGATTGCGTCAGCGAGGCCGATCTGGGAGGCAACAAATCCTATGGCAGGGATGTGATTCTGTTCAGCGGTCGCACGGACGATGTGGTCTATGTGAACAGGCCGACCTCCGGTTGCCCCAGCCTCGACTTTGGGCGGGCGATCAAGATCAAGACCCCGGCGGCGAGGCTCTGCCGCGGCGACATCGCCATTGTGTTCGACCCGGTCAGCGGCGTCGAATTCGGCAGCTGCAGCCTCGGCGAGTTCACGCCCTACCGCCGCGCCCGCTAGAGAAGCGATTGCCGAGCCGGGTATCTCACCTCAAACCCGGATCGTCGGCTCTCGCGGCGTCATGCTATCGGCCGAACGTGTCGCCGGCATTCTTCACGCGTGGCGCTCGCACTCATGTGGTGTTCACACCCGTGTTCGGACACGAAGTGGTGCGCACGGCGACATGCAGTGAGGCACCGCGCGTCGTGCCGACGCTCTGGGGTCTGCGTTGACGTTTGGGCTCACTGACTGAGGGATCTCGCGCCCCGGTGGGCCGGGACCCCCGCGAAGCAGTTGCCGGCCTGCCCTGGGAACGTCCGCTTCGCCACACCAGGCGCGCTGCAGCCGTGGTAGCGCTCTGTCGGATTCGACCCCCACTTCAAAACCCGAGGGCCCCCGGGCGCGTAAACTTGGCGGGCCGCCGGACCCGGCGGCCGACATTTGCGTGAGGAGGCAGAATGATCGGGACGGGACGTGGCCGGAAAACGGCGGTGTTGGGAATCCTCCTGGGGGCCTGCCTGGTGCTCGCAGCATCGGCGCCGGCGGCGCAACCTGCCCTCTGGCTGCGTTACCCCGCGATCTCGCCGGACGGGGCGACCGTGGTGTTCAGCTACCACGGCAACCTCTGGAAAGTGGCGTCAACGGGTGGGACCGCAGAGCCGCTGACGGTGAGCGATGCCCACAACACAATGCCGGTCTGGTCGGCGGACGGGACGAAGATCGCCTTCGCGTCGGACCGTTACGGGAACTTCGACGTCTTCGTCATGCCAGTCGAAGGGGGCGAGGCGAAGAGGTTGACGTTCCACTCGGCTGACGAGACTCCCACCAGCTTCACCCCTGACGGCAGAGCTGTGTTGTTCAGTGCGGCGATCCTCGACTCGTCCAGCAATGTGCTGTTCCCGACCGGGGCGCAGCCCGAGCTGTACGAGGTCAGCCTCAACGGTGGGATGCCGAGGCAGGTCCTGAGCACTCCGGCGATCTACGCCGTCTACGACAGGGACGGCAAGCGCCTCGCGTACTCCAGCCAGAAGGGGTACGAGCACGAGTGGCGCAAGCACGACAACTCGTCGTTCGCCCGCGACCTATGGCTGTTCGACGTGGCCACCGGCAAGCACACGCAGCTCACGCCGCCGGGCGCGGACAATCGCCAGCCGGTCTGGGGCCCCGATCAGAAGTCGCTGTTCTTCCTCTCCGAGCGGAGCGGGTCGTTCAACGTGTGGCGCCTGGGGCTCGCCGATCCTCAGCATCCTGCGCAGGTGACCACGCACACGACCAACCCGGTGCGGTTCTTGAGCATCTCCCGCAACGGCGACCTGTGCTACGCGTACGACGGCGGGATCTGGGTGCGGCGCGCCGGAAGCACCGAGAGCAAGCGGCTCGAGGTGTTCGTCGCCGCCGACCAGCGAGGTGTCGAGCTGAAACCGGTCGACGTGACAGAGGAGGTCAGCGAGTTCGATGTGTCGCCGGATGGAAGCGAGATCGCGTTCGTCGCCCGCGGCGAGGTGTTCGTGGGCTCGACGGAGTACGGAACGACGCGGCGGATCACCAACACGCCCGAGCAGGAGCGCTCGGTGAGCTTCTCACCCGACGGACGCAGCCTGCTCTACGCCTCGGAGCGGGACGGGAGCTGGAAGATCTACCGCACCGACCTTACCGACAAGGACGAGCCGAACTTCTTCAACGCCACCGCGATGAAGGAGACGCCCGTAGTAGCAACGGACGCGGAGACGTTCCAGCCCCACTTCTCCCCGGACGGCACGGAGGTCGCCTACCTCGAGGAGCGCACCGCCCTGAAGGTGATCAACCTGAAGACCGGGAAGACGCGGACGATCCTGCCCGGCGACCTCAACTACTCGTACTCCGACGGTGACCAGTGGTACGAGTGGTCCCCAGAAGGCCGCTGGTTCGCGGTGCAGTTCCTCAGCCACACCCGGTGGTCCTCCGAGGTCGGCCTGATCCCCTCCTCGGGGGAGGGGAAGCTCGTCAACGTGACGAAGAGCGGGTTCGAGGACGTGCAGCCGCACTGGGCGATGAACGGAGAGGTCCTGTACTGGGGGACGGACCGGTACGGCTTGCGCGCGCAATCCGGAGACTCGAGGGAGTACGACGTGTACGCCGCGTTCCTCACCCGCAAGGCATGGGACCGCTACCGGCTCGACGAGCCTGCCTTCGACCAACTCAAAGCCAAGGAGAAGGAGAAGGACAAGGACAAGGGGAAAGAGAAGGAGAAAGGTGCCGAGGAGGCGAAGGCTCCCAAACTCCCCGAGCCCGTCGCGATCGACTTTACCGGGCTCGACGACCGGATCGTGCGCCTCTCGCTTCACTCCGCCGACCTGAGCGGGGCGGCGCTCTCGCCCGACGGCGAGACCCTCTACTACCTGGCGAAGTTCGAGAAGGGTTTCGACCTCTGGAAGAATGTCCCGCGCAAGAAGGAGGTCAAACTCCTGGCCAAGTTGGACGCCAAGGAGGCCACGTTCCAGCTTGGACGCGACGGCAAGAAGGCGTTCGTCCTGGCGGACAACCGGCTGCAAACCGTGGACACCGAGTCGGGCAAGAGCACGCCGGTAAAGGCCTCGGCCAAGATGGACCTCAACGCCGCCGCGGAGCGGGCGTATATGTTCGAGCACGCCTGGCGTCAAACGCAGAAGAAGTTCTTGGATGTGAACATGCACGGCGTGGATTGGAATGGGGTGAAGGTCACCTATGTGCGCTTTCTTCCTTACATCGACAACGACCGCGACTTCGCCGAGTTGATCTCCGAGATGCAGGGAGAGCTCAATGCCTCGCACACCGGCGGCCGTTACCGCCCGATGAAGCAGGAGGGCGATGCGACGGCGGCGCTCGGCTTCTTCCCCGACCCGAAGCACATCGGGGATGGTGTGGCGATCCTCGAGGTCATCGAGGCCGGCCCGCTCCAGAAGGAGGGCACCAGGATCAAGGCCGGCGTCGTCATCGAGGCCATCGACGGGGTGAAAATCGCGGCCGGCGCCAACTGGTATGTCCTGCTCAACCGCAAGGCGGACACGCCGGTGCGGCTTGCCCTTTTCGATGCGAAGGACGGGACGCGCTGGGAGGAGAGCGTGAAGCCGATCTCGTGGAGCACGCAGTCGCGCCTCCTGTATCAGCGGTGGGTACGCTCGCGTCGCGACGAGGTGGAGCGTCTGTCGAGCGGACGACTCGGGTACGCGCACATCCGCGGCATGAACGACGGCGCCTACCGTGAGATCTTCGAGGAGATCTTTGGGCGTGCCGTGGACAAAGACGCGATTATCCTCGACACGCGCTTCAACGGCGGGGGCAACCTGGTCGAGGCGCTGACGGTGTTCCTCAGCGGCAAGGTGTACGCGCGCGACGTGCCTCGGGGCCAGCAGGTGGGCGTGGAACCGTACCAGCGCTGGACCAAGCCTTCCATCGTGGTCATGAACGAGGGGAACTACTCCGACGCCCACTGCTTCCCGATGGCGTACACGCAGCTTGGCCTCGGCGAGACCGTGGGGATGCCGGTGCCGGGCACGTGCACCTCGGTGTGGTGGGAACGGCTGCAGGACCGCAACCTGGTGTTCGGGATTCCGGAGGTCGCGCTGGTGGACATGCAGGGCGACATCATGGAGAACAAGCATCTCGCCCCGACCTATCTGGTGGCCAACGACCCGGCGCTCGTCGCGACTGGGGGCGACAAGCAGCTCGAGAAGGCCGTGGAGGTGCTCCTGGCGAAGCTGCCGAAGCGGTGATGCCGCGTGGTCTCCGGCCGACCCGGGGCCCCAGACGGGCGGCACCGATCTCCTTCAGGCGCTATCGATCTGTTGCACTTTGATCGTCGCGAGCGGTGTGGATATCGGCCTGGAGCCGCCGATCGAGCGCTTCCATTTGCTCGTCGGTGGGCTGCGGGCAGCGAGGCTGGCAGTTGCACGGGAAGATCGTCTGCGAGCCGAAGGCGATGTTGTAGCGCATGGCCTTCAGGACTTTCTGGTAGCTCC
>JALHTD010000525.1 GCA_022865555.1 Thermoanaerobaculaceae bacterium
CGCCGATCTACCTGCCCGCCATAGCTCATCTCAGCGGAGAGGCGAACACCGTCTGGCGTTCGGACCTCCAGCTCACCAACCCCGACGGCAACGGACCCCACACCTGGGAGATCCGGTACACACCGAAGGGCACGAGCTTCGCTGTAATCGCCCGCTCGATTACCCTTGCGCCCGAAAAGAGCGTCTTCATAGACGACCTGATTTCATGGACCTACGACGGCTCCGCATCACCCCTGCCGCCGGATGCCCAGACCAGCGGCATCGTGCGCATCGCGCCCGTTGACGGCACGAGCGTCTACCCGATCGTTGCGGCGCGCTCGTTCAACCTCACCCCCGTCGGCACGTTCGGCCAGGGCATCCCACCGCTTTCGGCCGTAAAGGGTGTGTCTGCACCCGACCCGACGCGCCTGGTGCTGGCCGGCATGTCGAGCGAGGACATCGCCCGGACCAACGTCGGCTTCGTCAACCTTTCCGAGACCCAGGGCGTGAACTTCGTCGTGTACTTCTACGACGAGGGTGGGCGCGTTCTCAACCCACCGGGAATAGACGGCCAGCCCAAGCCGTACACGTTCGCCATTCCGGCGGGGACCTGGGACCAGGACAAGCTGGAGAACCGGTTCCGCAACGCGTTCAAGGTTTCGCTGCCCGCGAACCTGCGAGCGGTCACCGCAGAGATCAGGGTGACCGACGGCGGCCCCGGGTTCGCGTACGCCTCGGTGATCGACAACAAGACCGGCGATCCCAACTTCATCCCGGCACAGCTCACGCCGTAGCCCGATCCGCTCCTGGCACGCAACGGCCCGCCGCTCCCGGCGGGCCGTTGTGATTTTGCTCGTGCCGGGCCCCGGCGAGGGCAGAGCCACTGTGATCCGGGTCGGGGGCGGAAGATGCACAGACTGGGCACCTTCCGGGCCGCCGTGTGCTAGCCTCGTGGCGTGCAAGACGCACCCGCGGCAGCCAGGACCGGACCCGAGGACAGGCCGGGCCCGACCGTGGAGGTCCACGGCCTGGTCAAGCGCTACCTCCTGTTCGGACGGCGGCGCGACCGCGCCTTGGCGCTCTTCGGCCGGACACGCAACCTGACCTTCGTCACCGCTCTCGAGGGTGTCGATCTCGAAGTAAACCCCGGTGAGGCCGTCGGCATCATCGGGGAGAACGGCTCCGGCAAGAGCACCCTGCTCAGGCTGGTGGCCGGTATCTCCGCGCCGACGGCGGGGACCATCCGCGCGGCGCAGCCGCTGGCGCCCATCCTCGAACTGGGTCTGGGGTTTCACTCAGACTTCACGGGACGCGAGAATGCCCTCCTCTACGGGACACTGCTCGGGATCGGGGAGTCGGCCATGAAGGAGCGGCTCGGCGACGTGCTCGCGTTCGCCGACCTGGGCGAGTTCATTGACCAGCCGCTGCGAACGTACTCCTCGGGCATGGCCGCGCGCTTGGCTTTTGCCGTGGCGACCCATGTGGATCCCCGCGTTCTCGTGGTGGATGAGGCGCTTGCGGTGGGCGACGGCGCTTTCCAGAAGAAGTGCCTCGACCGCATGGTGCGCTTCAAGCAGGCCGGGTGCACCATTCTGTTCTGCTCCCACGCCATGTACCTGATCACCAGCTTCTGCGATCGGGCGGTCTGGCTGCACAACGGGCGGGTACAGCAGTGTGGCCCGGCTCAGGAGGTGGTTGAGCAGTACGAGAGCTACCTCATGCAACGGGAGAAGCGGCAGATCTCTGCCGACACCGAGGCCCAGGCGTTGCGTGTGGTAACCCCTCTCGGCGGCAAGCGGGGCCGCCTGAGGGAAGTCCGAGTGCTGGATGCGGCGGGAAGTCCCACGGAGAGCATCGAGCCCGGCATGGGACTCACGGTTCAGCTCACGGTCGAGAGCATCGATCCCGCCACCAGGTATCACCTTGCGGTGGCCATAGACTCCCAGGATGGGCGATGCCTGTTCGCGGCCGCGACGCACTGGGACGGGGTCGAACCGCTCTCCGGCGGCACAAGCCACACCGCCCTTCTGCGCATCCCTGCGCTTCCGGTCGCAGCGGGCAGCTTCTCGCTCTCCGGGTTCCTGTTCGACGACAACG
>JALHTD010000526.1 GCA_022865555.1 Thermoanaerobaculaceae bacterium
CCGAGCGTGCCGATCGCTGCGTGGAGACGTGGGCGGCCGAAGGCCGAACCACGAGGGTCCGCGCGGCGAGCGGCACTGCTCGGTCGCATGCGGAGGCGGGTCGGAGGGCTGCGCTCGATGCGCAGCCCGAGCGACCGCTCGAAGCCCGTGGGGCAAAGAACAGCCTCACGCAGTGGAAGAAAGAAAGGGGCCGCGCACCCGCGGGGCAAAGAACAGCCTCACGCAGTGAAAACGAAGGGTTTGGCCGTGTACCCGCGGGGCAAAGAAGACCGCCACGCAGTGGCATACATCACAGGACATGGTGGCAGCAGGCCGGGGAATGCGAGAGAATGCGCCTGCGATGAGAGGCTCCCGGGGAGTGCAGGAAGATCCGAAGGACCCGCGTCGCTGCTTCCGGTGCGGGCGCGACCTGGGTCCGCTTCTGGAGTGGAAGAAGATGGACACCGAGGCCGGCCCTATCTGCTACGTCTGCTTCAACGAGGCGGCGAGCGATTCTCGCCGTGGGGAGCGCAAGCCATGAGGCACCTTCTTGCATGCGTGCTGGCAGCCCTCGGCTGCGTCGCGAGCGTTCCGGCTGCGGAGCCGGAGCCGACGTCCGCCGAGGCGACGGCCCAGGTGCTGGCCCTGGCCGATGCGCGGCGTTTCGAAGCCGCGCGGTTCGAGAGCCTGGCGCACAACCCGGACGCCGGCGTGCGCGCGGCGGTCGCCCGGGCCCTCGGCGAGCTGGCAAACCAGGCGGGCGCCGCGCTTCTGGGCGGGCTCGCCCACGATCCAGAGCCGGCCGTGCGTGCCGCCGCGGCCCAGGGCGCCGGACGGCTGGCCGGGATGCTCCCCGAGAAAGCCGGCGAGCGCGAGGCGCTGGGCAAGGAGCTTCGGCAGCTGCTGCAGGACCCGAGCCCCGACGTCCGGGCCGCCGCGGCGTGGGGAGCCGGCATGGCCACTCTGCGCGGCAGCGACCTGTGGGTGCTGCAACGGCTGGCGCTCGAGAAATCCCCTTCGGTTCAGGCGGCTCTCTTGCAGGAGCTCTGGCGGTTCTCCGGCACCCTCTGGATCAAGCGGGCGACCACCTTCATGACCCGCCGTGACGCGCGTGTGCGGCTGGCCGCGGCGTGGTCGCTAGCGCGCTCGGGCAAGGCCGAGGCGGTGGCGGGCCTGGCGCGCGGGGCCGGTGACAAAGACCCGCTGGTGCGCATGGTGGCGCTCGAGGGCGCCCGGCGCGCCAAACCTGGGGCGCTCTGGTCCGAGCTGCTCGCGGGGGTCACCGATGCCGACGCCCGCGTGCGGATCGCGGCCCTCCAGGGGCTGGCGACGACGCTGGCCGGGGATCCCGGCCGCATCCTCCCCCCGCAGGCGGTCGAGTGGCTGCAGAAGCTGATAGCCGACGCCGATCCCGACCGGGTGCAGGAGAGGGTCGTCGCGATCCGCCTCGCCGGTGCGGCCAGGTGCTGCCGGGAGCAGCTGAGGGCGGCGATGACCGGAGGGGAATCCTGGGCCTCCGGGGAGGCGCTGGTCGCGTTCGCGCAGCTCGGCGAGATGGGCAGCGACCAGACCGTGAGGGAGTGGTCCGCGTCCAGCGACCTGGCGCGCCGCCTGGCGGCGGTCAGGGCTTTCAGACACGTCAACCAGGGCCAGCGCCAGCTCATCGGCGCCCTTGCCGACCCACAGGCCGAGGTCCGGCTCGCCGCCCTCGAGGCTCTCGGCGAGGACACCAGTCCCCCGGCCACGGCTGCGATCACCAAGCGGCTCGAGGACGAGGACCCGGTGGTGCGCGCGGCCGCGGCGCAGGCGCTCGCCGAGCGCAAGGCGGTGCCGGGCACGGGGGAGCTGCTGCGGCTGCTGGAGCGCGAGAGCGGCAAGGATGTGCCCGACGCGGCGGTGGCACTGGTGGAAGCCCTCGCCCAGGGTGACCCATTCACGGACGAGGTGAAGGCCGCCCTCGAGAAGCTCGTCGCGTCTCCCGACCCGGTGGTGGCGCGGACCGCATGGGGCGCCCTGGTCAAGCGCGGCGTCTCCCTCCCGCTGCCCGAGGTGAAGACCGGCGAGGACATCGCGTTCTACCGCCAGGTCGCGGAGTGGGCGGCCAAGCCCAGGTGGCTCGAGGTTGTGACCGTGCGAGGCACGCTCCAGATCGCGCTGGACACCGCGTCGGCTCCGCTGACCTGCTTCCGGATCGCTGGGCTGTCGGACAAGAAGTTCTACGACAACCTGACGTTCCACCGCGTGGAGCCGGACTTCGTGGTGCAGGGCGGCGACCCGCGCGGCGACGGCTGGGGCGGGCCCGGCTTCGTGATGCGCGACGAGCTCACCCTCGCGCCCTACGAGGCTGGCTCGGTGGGCATCTCGCTCTCGGGGCCGGACACGGGGGGCTCGCAGCTCTTCGTCACCCTCACGCCGCGGCCGCACCTGCTCGGCCGCTACCCGCACATCGGCACGCTGTCCGCGGGCCTCGAGGTCGCGCAGCGCCTGCGGGTGGGGGATCGCATCCTGCGGACGCGGGTTGGAGAGGGTCCGCTGTCCGCCTACTACGCGATCTGGTACGGGCCGATCTCGGCCGAGCGCCTGGACCGCGAGGTCGCCGGCTGGCGCGAGGAGCGGGAAGCCTACAAGGCGCAGCAAAGCTGGCTGGACATGCTTCGCACCGCCAAGCTGCGGTACGGCCTGGTGGTCGCGATGGGCACCTGGTGCGGCGACTCGCACGAGCAGATCCCCCGCCTGCAGGCGGTCATGCTGGCGCTGGGCGAGCGCTCACCGTTCGAACCCCCGCGCCTGGTGGGCGTGGACCGCAGCAAGAGCATCGACGCGAAGCTCTACCCCTACGGGGTGGTCGAGCTTGTGCCCACCATCGTGGTGACCACCGGAGGCTCCGAGGTCGGTCGCATCGTCGAAACCCCCAAGTCCGGGAGCATCGAGGAGGATCTCGTCCGAATCCTCGCCCCAATCGAAGGCTGGGAGCTGCCGAATGGGTGAGGTGGCGGTCACCGCGGCACTGCCGGGTCGGGCGCTCTCGCTCCTGGCGGATCAGCACCACGTGCGCGTGCGGCCCCCAGGTGCGCCGCTCGCCGGGCGTGAACTGGCGGCCTTCGTGGGCGATGCGGATGCCCTGATCTGCCTGCTGGCCGACCGGGTGACCGCGGAGCTGTTCGCGCTCTGCCCGCGCCTCAAGGTGGTGGCGGATTACGCTGTGGGCGTCAACAACGTGGACCTCGAAGCGGCGCGCACCTCCGGCGTGTGGGTGACCAACACCCCCGATGTGCTGACCGCGGCGACCGCCGACCTTGCCTGGGCGCTCATCCTCGCGGTGACGAGGCGCGTCGTGGAGGGGGACCGCCTCGTGCGGGCCGGCGGGTTCAAGGGCTGGCGCCCGGACTTCATGCTGGGTACCGGGCTGCAGGGGAAAGCGCCCGGGATCGTGGGCATGGGCAGGATCGGGCGCGCCGTGGCGCGACGGGCCGACGGCTTCGGGATGCGGGTGTCTTACACCTCGCTGGAGCGGGCCCCGCCGTTCGAGGCGATGGGCGCGGAGTACGTGGCCGACCTGGACGCGCTGCTGCCGGAGGTGGACGTGCTCTCGCTGCACTGCCCGCTCACCCCCAAGACCAGGCACCTGATCGACGCTCGCCGGCTGCACCTGTTGCCGCGCGGCGCGTTTCTCGTGAACACGAGCCGCGGCGAGGTGGTGGACGAGGCTGCCCTGGTCGCGGCGCTGGAGGACGGGCACCTGGGGGGAGCCGGGCTGGACGTTTACGAGCGCGAGCCGGAGGTCCACCCCGGCCTTGTGGGTCGCAGCAACGTCGTCCTGCTGCCGCACCTGGGCTCCGCCACCACGGACACGAGGGCCGCGATGGCCGACCTCGCCGTTGAAAACGTGCGGGCCGTGCTCGCCGGGTCCGTGCCGCCCACGCCGGTGGTCACGCCGGTGGTACCGAGACGGTGACGCGGACCCGCTCGATGCGGCGGGACGAAGCCTCGACGACCTCGAACAGCAGCTCCCCGACCTGGAAACGGCTGCCCGCGGGCGGCACCCTGCCTGCGATCTCGAGCAGCAGGCCGGCCAAGGAGGCGTAGTCCGGGGCGCTCTCCACGGGCTTGCCGGTCAGGCGGGCGAGCTTCTCCAGCGGCAGCGAGCCGCGCACGACCCACATCCCCGGACCTTCGGGGCGCCACAATGGCCTCGCGGTGTCGAACTCGTCCTGGATGTCGCCGACGATGAACTCCAGCAGGTCCTCGAGCGTCACCAGGCCCGCGAGGTTCCCGTACTCGTCTATGGAGAGCGCGATGTGAGTCCGCTGCTCCCGCATCTCCCGCAGCAGGTCCACCACGCGCTTGCTCTCGGGCACGAACAGCGCCGGCTGGAGGGAGGCGGTCCAGGACCCCGTGCGTGCTTCGGGCCGCAGCAGATCCTTGGCGAGCAGGATCCCCACGACGTTGTCGTCGCGCTCGTGGTAGACGGGGTAGCGCGAGTAGCCGTGCGTGCGCACCCGCGCCTCCACCTCCTCCACTGTCAGGTCGTCGGCGAGGAACACGACGTCGGTGCGGGGTACCTGGACCTGCCTGACCTGGGCGCCCTCGAAGCGGAGGACGGCCTCGAGCATCCCGTACTGCAACTCCGTGAGGTGCCCCTCCTTGCGGGCCAGCGAGAGCAGGAAGCGCACGTCCTCAGGGTGGGAGGCGGAGGGTGCGCCGTGGAGAGCGAGGCGCCGCATGCGGGCAACCAGGTGCGAGAAGCCGAGCAGGACGACCAGCACCGGCGTCAGCAGCCACTCCAGCGCGGCAACCGGCACGATCACACGCCGGGAAAGCGCCTCGGGGTTCGCCCGCGCAAGGGATTTGGGCGTCACTTCGCCGAACATCAGGACGGCGAGCGTGGTGACCCCGATCGCGATCCCGATCCCCCGGTCGCCGAACAGGCCGAGGGCGAGGTCGGTGGCAATCGCGGAGATCCCGACATTGACCAGCGTGTTGCCGGCCAGCAGCGCCACCAGGACGCGGTGGGGCCGGAGCCGCCAGCGCTGCCACGCCCAGCGCGTCGCGGGCCCGCCCTTCTTGGCGAGGCTGGCCACCCGTGCGAAAGGCAGCGCGGTTAGGGCCGTCTCGACGCCGGAGAAAAAGGCGGAGAGCGCGATGCCCACGAGCATGAGCACGACCGCGGTGCCGGTGTCCATCGTGGGTAGATCGTATCAGATGGAGCGAAAGGCGAACGTGAGAGTGTCTTTCCGCTCCGTGGAGGTTCTTTCTTGCCCGGCGGGTTCGGAGGCGGCTACTTCTTTGTCGCTGCGTAA
>JALHTD010000527.1 GCA_022865555.1 Thermoanaerobaculaceae bacterium
GCGGCAGCTCGACGAAGAAGCTGCTGCCCTCGGCGGGGGTGCACTCGGCCCACACCCTGCCTCCCATCGCCAACATCAGCCGGCAGACGATCGCGAGACCAAGCCCCGCGCCCTTCCCCGGTCGGTTGCCGGGCACCCGCACGAGCTCCTGGAAGATGCGGGGGAGCGACTCGGCCGGAATGCCCGCGCCGTTGTCGCACACGCACAGCACGGCCCGGTCCCCTCGCTTCTCCGCCGCCACCGCCACTTCGCCCCCCGCCCGGGTGTACTTCAGTCCGTTCTCGATCAGGTTGCGGAGGACCTGGCGGAGGCGCTCGGGATCCGCCCGCACCGGCAGCTCCGACTCGGCGCGCTCAAGCAGCGCGACCTTTGCGTTCGCTGCCAGCGGCTGCCGCTCCTCAATCACCGAGCTCACCGCGCCCCGACTCGAAACCATGCCGAGCGAGAGAGGCAGGTGACCACTTTCGAGCGCTGCGGCGTGAGTGCTGCTCGCGCCTCCGTGCAGACGGAGCAGTCCGCCGGCTCCTGCGGAGAGAACCTGGCGGTGGCTGGAAACCTTTCCGGCATGAGCTGGACGCGAACGACAAATCGAGTCTAGCACGCTGGCAGCAGCGCTGGCGGCGCCTGCCGCGTCTGCAACCCGGTACACCCGGCCTGCGAAGACCCGCGTGCTACCATCGGCTGGGACCGAGAAGAACGCGACACGGAGCCACATGCCCTTTTGCCGCGAACACTGCGATCACCTCGAGTGTCTGGCCAGCCCGGGAGCGAGACCGGGCGGGGCGGGGGCACCGCGGTGGGTATCGGCGTTGACGGGGCGGGCGCGGCGCCTCGGGCCGCCCGCGCTGGTCCGGTGGTGATCGCGGGACCACTCCTCCTGGCAGCAGCCCTCTCGGCCGGGCACGCCGTCGTGGCCACGCTACCGGACGGAGGGCGCGTGGAGTGGCGGCGTGGGGAAGCACCGCAACTCCTTGTGCTGCCCCGCGCGGGGGAGGGCTGGACGCGGCTTTCCGTGCGGCTGACCGGCAGTGCGGACAACGCCGACGAGGTGCGCGCTGCAAACGATGGCCTCGAGCAGCCCCTCACCGGAATCCGCGTGCGGGTACCTTGGGTGCTTCTCCGGCCCGAGCTGCGCGTTGCCTGCGCGCGTGCCCTCTTCCGGCGTGACTGGCGGGGCGCCGGCGGCTGGGAGCACCAGATCCTCGCGCCCTGGGGCGGCGATGGCGAGTCCTGGTGGGAGCTTGCCGAGTGGTTCTGCGGTGACGGCAGCAACTACCCGGCGCTGCGCGACGCCAACCCCGCGCTCGGGCTGTACCCGGCACCCGGGAGCCACGTTCTGATCCCGGCCTCGGTGCTGCTGCCAGAGTTCCGGCGCCTCACGCCGGAAGCGTCGCCGGCGCCCGAGGTGCGTGCCGCCGCCCTCGAGCCAACACCGGCTCCAACAGCAACGTTGGCGCCGGCGCGCGCAGCGGCGAAGACCCCTCGGCCGATCGCCACCCAGGCACCTTCAGCGGCCGGCGACGCGCTGGAGTACCGGGACCGGGAGGCGGTCTACCGGCTCAGGCAGGGCGAGGCGCTTTACTCCGCGGTGGTCGTGCGTTTCACCGGCCAGCTGCACGCCGCCGACGTCAACGCCACCGCGAAGGAGCTCGCGAAGCGGTCTGGGATCGCCGACGTCACCGCGATCCCGGTCGGCTACCCGGTGCGCATCCCGTTCGACCTGCTGCTCCCGGAGTTCCTGCCGGCGGGTCACCCGCGGCGCCTGTCGTGGGAGAGGGAGAAGGAAGAGCTGGCGGCCGTAAAGCGCGTGATCCGGGCGGCCAATCTGGACGGCATCCACATCATCCTCGACGCCGGCCACGGCGGAGGGGACACCGGCGCAGTCGTGGGTGGGGTGTGGGAGA
>JALHTD010000528.1 GCA_022865555.1 Thermoanaerobaculaceae bacterium
CCAGGTTGGCAAGCCCGGCGCGCACGCTCACGCGCCCGAAGCGCATCCGGTTGATGTCCACGAGTTGGAAAGCGACCGCGCCCGGCTTGCCCGGATAGGGCACCAGCAGCACGTTGCCGGAGGTGAGGTCGCAGTGCAGCACGCCGCTCTCGTGCAAACGGCCCACGAACTCCCCGAGCAGCCCGAGCAGCTCCGCGCGGTCGGGGGCGCCCGCAACCTTCAGCGACCGGGCCTCCCTGAACGTCGGCACGAACTCGGAGCAGTAGAACGATGCGAGCAGCGCCCCTCCCAGCCGCACCTCGGCTGCCGCCAGCGGGCGCGGAGTCCCGATGCCGAGGGCCAGCAGGCGCAAGGCGTGATCGAAGGCGCGCACCGCCTTGCTGGTACGCAGGCGGTAGACGAGCCGCCTGCCACCGCCGACAGGGAAGCGCTTGACCGCCACCTCCCCGGCCCCGACCCGGTGGCGAAAGATGAGGTTGCGGCCGGCGTGGATCACTGCCTCGCGAGGCACCTGCCGGCTGATCGCCTCGAGCTCGTCGCAGAAGGCCCGGCTCTCCGGCTGCTCCCACTCGGGCGCCAGACGGACGATGGCGGTTGTCGGTTCGGGCACCTCCGTATCTTACGGTATCGGTCGCGGGAAGCCTGTGCTCTGCAAAGATCTCTCAGTCGGCCGCGTGGGCGGCCTCGATGGCTGCCTCTTCTGCGGCGGCGACACGCGCGCCGGCGGCCACGTCCACGCGCGAGAGCAACACGATCCCGAGCAGGAAGAAAGCGGAGACCGAGAGGATGCTGGCGCGCGGGTTGTGGGTGAGCTGGCCGACGACCCCGTAGAGCAACGGGCCGAGGATCCCGGCGAACTTCTCGGACAGGCCGTACAGACCGAAGAACTCGCCGGACTTCGCGCTCGGCGACAGCTCGACGTAGATGGCGCGGCTGAGCGCCTGGGTGCCGCCCTGCACCGTGCCCACCAACCACCCGATCATGAGGAACTCGGCCTGGGTGGAGAGATAGAAGCCCCACACCGGGATGACGGTGTAGATCGCGAGCCCCAGTATGACGGCGCCTTTGGCATCGAGCCGGCGCGCCAGGCCGGCGACCAGGTGACGGCCCACCAGGAGAGAGAGGACGACGCCGAGGATCTGGTCTCCCAGGATCAGCGCAAACGCTTGGGCAAGCCCGATCCCGCCGCGGGCCCGGACCCATGCCCCCAGGAGCGGCAGGGTGGCGCCGGTCCAGAGGAGCATGAACACGAAGGCGCCGCGCCACCGCGTGCGCGGATCCGGGATACGCCCGTACAGCAGGGCATAGGGAAACGCAACCGCCTGCGTCATCAGGAGCGTGCCGACGAGCACCGCGGTGTCGAGGCCGAGTGCGGCCCCGTAGGCGGTGGCGAGCAGGACGATCGCCCCCACGCCCTCCATGTAGAACCAGAAGGCAACGAGCATCTTGAACAGCTCGCGGTAGTGCCGGATGTTGCGTAGCGTGTGGGCGAGGCGCCGGAACGCGTCGCCCAGCGGGTTGCCGGTGCCGCCGTGGGCGAGCGGCACCCCCGGCGGCTCCGGGACGCGCCGTGCGAGCGGCACCGTGAAGGCGATCCACCAGACGCCGACCGTCAGAAACGCGATGCGGGTGGCGAGCGTGCTCTCGATGCCAATCTGCCCCGCGAGGAGGAACAGCGCGGTGTTGAAGGCGAGCAGCACGCCACCACCGACGTAGCCCATGGCGTACCCGAGGCTCGAGGCGCGCGGCATGTCCTCGGGGCGTGCCACGTGGGGCAGGAGGCTGCTGTTGAGGCCGAGCGCGAGGTTGACCGCCACCTGGGTGGCGAAGTAGAGAACCAGGGCGAGCTGCCAGTGGCCCGGCGTCAGGGTGAACATCGCGGACGCCAACGTTCCCCCCACGAGGGTGATGCCCAGGAGCAGTCGCTTGCGGCGGCCCGTGATGTCGGCGTAGGTTCCGACCACGGGGGCGAGGACCGCCGCTGCGAAGAGCGCGAGCGAGACCGTGAGGGCGAAGACGTTGGAGGCGGTGTCGCGGGCCAGGGCGCTCGCGGATGCGGCTCCACCGGCAACCAGGAAGACCGGGGCGGCAATCGCGATGAAGTGAGGCGGGAAGAACGTCGTGGCGGTCGTGGTGATGTAGCCGTGGTTGGCCCAGTCGTAGAGCGACCACGCCAGGATCCGTCGCCTGTACGCGTGCTCCGCGAGTTCGCCGTTCACGGGAGCCGATGCTAGCGCATCTGCGACGGCGCAACCTTCTTGCCGCTGGGGGAGTAGGATCGCGAGGATGCGGCCGGGGGCACCCTCGGGGTTCGGGGCGTTCAAGGGGAAGGAGGATGCGATGAGGAGCCGTCGTGGAAGGATGCTGCTCGTGGCGGTGGGTTTGTGGCTGGCGATAATGGTGCCTGCTCTCGTCGGGGCAGAGAGTCCGGAACAGGCGAAGGCCGGGCAGGCTGTCACGGCGGCCGACTCGGGTCCGGCGAGCTTCGACCCGGTGGCGGCCACACAAGCGTACCTGGCCAAGCTCTCGTCCGAGCAGAGGGCGCGCTCGGACGCCTACTTCGAGGGCGGCTACTGGCTGCAGCTGTGGGGGTTCTTGTACGGCGCGGCAGTGGCGATCCTGCTGCTCGCGACGCGCCTGTCGGCACGGATGCGCGACCTCGCGGTCCGGATTACCCGGGCGCCGATCCCGCAGACCGCGCTGTACTGGGTGCAGTACCTCGTTGCCGCCACGGTGCTCTCGTTTCCGCTCACGGTCTACCAGGGGTTCATCCGCGAGCACAAGTACGGTCTGGCGACACAGACGTTTGGCCCCTGGCTCGGGGACCAGGCCAAGGGCTTGGCCATCGGGGCGGTCCTCGGCGGTCTGGCACTGATGGCGATCTACGCGGTGATCCGGCGTGCGCCGCGCACCTGGTGGCTCTGGGGGGCCGGGGTGAGCGTGGTGTTCATGGTCTTCGCGATCGTCATCGGTCCCGTCTTCATCGAACCGGTGTTCAACAAGTACACGTCGCTGACCGACGAGAAGGTCAAGGGCCCTATCCTTCGCCTGGCCCGCGCCAACGGCATCCCTGCGACCGACGTCTTCGTGTTCGACGCGTCGCGGCAGACCACCCGCGTCTCCGCCAACGTCGCGGGCTTTCTCGGAACGGAACGTATCGCCCTCAACGACAACCTGCTCAAGCGCTGCTCGCTGCCGGAGATCGAGACGGTGATGGCGCACGAGATGGGCCACTACGTGCTCAACCACATTTACAAGTTCCTGCTGCAGATCGGCCTGCTCATCGTGGCGGGGTTCGCGTTCGTGCGCTGGGCGTTCGACCGCGTCGCTGCTCGGTGGGGCTCGCGGTGGGGGATCAGGGGGATCGCCGACGTCGCCGGGCTGCCTCTCCTCGTACTGTTGCTTTCCATTTTCTTCTTCGTGATGACGCCCGTGACCAACACCATGATTCGCACCCAGGAGGTC
>JALHTD010000529.1 GCA_022865555.1 Thermoanaerobaculaceae bacterium
CCCACTCCAGCGTGTCCCCTGGCCCGACGCCGAGGCGCTCCCGCACCTCTCTCGGAACGGTGGTCTGCCCCTTGCTCGTGATCGCTGACTTTGACACTTCGACCTCCTTACGAAATCCTAGAGAATGTAAGGAGCCCTGTCAAGGCGATCAAGTTGAACGGGAAGGGGAGAGGTTGCTCTAGAGGGCGAGCTCGCCGCGCAGCACCGTGACCGCGCGGCCGCCCAGGAACACCCGGTCACCGGCGACCCGGACGTTCACCACCCCGCCGCGGGCCGAAACCTGGTGGCCCACCAACTCGCTCTTGCCCAGGCGCGCCGCCCAGAACGGCCCCAGGCAGCAGTGGGCGGAGCCGGTGACCGGGTCCTCGTCCACGCCGACGGCGGGGGCGAAGAAGCGCGAGACGAAGTCGAACTCGGGCCTCGCCGAGGGCGCCGTGACGATCACGCCGCGGACGGTCACGCTGCGAAGCAGCGCGAAGTCCGGGGTGACGGCACGCACGGCCTCCTCGCTGTCGAGGAGCAGGAGGTAGTCGAACTGGTTACGCCCGAGGTAGAGAGGCTTCACGCCGAGCGCCTCGAGGAGATTCTCCGGCGGCTCGGCACGCTGCTCGGGTTTGGTGGGGAAGTCCAGCTCGATGAGGTCGCCGCGGCGGGAGGCGCGCAGCTCGCCGCTCCTGGTGGCGAAGCGTGCGGTCTCGGAGGGGGCCAACACCCCTTCCTCCCACAGCACGTGGGCGGAGGCCAGGGTGGCATGGCCGCACAGCTCGACCTCCACCGCGGGCGTGAACCAGCGCAGCCGGAACCCGTCCCCCTCGCGCAGCAGGAAGGCGGTCTCCGAGAGGTTCATCTCCCGCGCCACGGCCTGCATCCAGCGCTCGTCGCGAGGCTCGGTGAGCAGGCACACGCCTGCGGGGTTGCCGGAAAACGGCTCCGCGGTGAACGAGTCCACCTTGAACGCCCTGATGCCCATGGTCACGCCCTCGCCTTCTCGACAGCCTCGAGCTCGGCGAGCGCGGCGTCGGCCGCGAAGCGGACGAGCTTCGTGCACACCTCGGCGTGGACCCGGTCCAGCTCCTCCTGCGGGTTCTCCTGGTCGAAGTCCAGGCCCGTGAGCTTGCGGCACTCCAGCGTCCCGAACGCATCCTCGAAACGCCGGAACACGCCGTTGACCACGCGGTAGACGAGCTCCTTCGTGTCCTTGTCCTCGGGGGAGGTGCGCCCGAGCCGCAGGCCGACCGCGACGGCGCAGCCGGTGAGGCAGCCGCAGGTCAGCCCGCGCCGCGCGATTCCCCCGCCGAACGCGGCGCCGGCGCGCTGCGGCTCCACCATGCCAGCGGGCGCGAGGGCGAGCAGCATCGCCTCGGCGCAGTTGTAGCCCCGGTCGAACTGCTCGACCGCCACGTCGCGGGGATCTCTGGGTTGCCGACCGGTGATGTTCATGCCGCCTCCTAGTCCACGATGAACAGCTTCGCCCCGCCTGCGGTGCGAGAGCGGTGGGGCGCCGCGCCCTCCGCCACCTGGTAGCTCTGCCCGGCGCGCAGCACGTGCGACTCGCCGCTGGACAGCTCGGTGACCAGCTCGCCCTCGAGCACCAGCAAGACGTGGCCGCGCTCGCACCAGTGATCGACCACGTAGCCGGGCGAGTACTCGACCATGCGCACCCGGACGTTGCCCGCCTCCACGGTGCGCCACTTCGCGACCCCGGTCTCCCCGGGGTGATCGGTGGTCGGCACGCGGCTCCAGTCGGTAGTGCAAAACGGCACGCCCTCGATCCTCATGCTCGCCTCGCTCTTTCCGTCCCCGCGGCTCCTATGCTGCGCCTCTGACCCGCGCCAGCGCCAGCACCGGGTTGCCGCAGCGCCCGCTCCTGTGATCGCCGAGACGCTCGCGCACAACCGCGCCCAGGCGCCGGATCCCTTCCTCCTGTTGGAGTAGTCGAGGCGAAGACTACCTGGCGGGCGCGGGCTCGACGGGAAGCCTGTCGCGCTGCCAGCCCGTGATCCCGCCCTCCAGGTGGTAGAGGCCGGTGAAACCCAGGCGCTGCAGGATCGGCAGGGCCAGGCCCGAGCGGTGGCCGGTGCGGCAGTAGACCAGGTAGCTCCTTCCCTTGTCGAGCGTGCTGGCCTGCGCTTGAAAGGCCGGCGAGCGGAAGTCCACGTTCACCGCGCCGGGGAGGTGCCCGGCCGCGAACTCCGCCGGCGTGCGCACGTCCAGCACCACGAAGCCCGGATTCCCCCGGTTCCTTTCGATCAGCTCCTGCGCCTGCCTGGGGAAGAGGTTGGGAACCTCAGCGGCCGGCTTCGCCGGTTGCCGCGTACACGCGACAGACACGATCAGACCCAGTGTGACGAGAGCAGCGCGCACGGACTGCCGGCTCACCCGCATCGGTCCTCCGCCGCGATTGTATGTTCTTCCGCGCCGCGGCTGCCCTCGCTTTGCTCGCGCGGGCGAGGCGGGCGGGCGGGGGTGGCCGCCCCACAACACCCCGCGAGTGTTGCGGTTGCCGGCGAGCCGCCGTATGTTGGCGGTAGAGTCAGGTGAACATGTCGCATTCTGCGAGCCAGTCTCAACATTGTGACCGGGGGCCGGCGTGGCGCTGACTGCGGGCGCCCGTCTCGGGCCGTACGAAGTTGAGCCGCTTTGCGGGCGTGAGCGGAGCGGGAGCCCGCAGGCGAAATCCCGAGGGAAGCGAGGGATCCTGTGTTAGGGCCCGGCACGCACATTGGCCCGTATGAAGTCCTCTCGCTGCTCGGCGCTGGCGGGATGGGCGAGGTCTACCGCGCGCGCGACCCCCGCCTCGGGCGTGAGGTGGCGGTCAAGGTCCTGCCGGCACGGCTCGCCGACGATCCGGAGCGCCTGCGCCGCTTCGAGCAGGAGGCGCGCGCCGCGGCGACGTTGAACCACTCCAACATCCTCGCGCTCTACGACGTGGGCAGCCACGAGGGCAACCCCTACCTGGTGACCGAGCTGCTCGAGGGCGAGACGCTGCGCGAGCGCCTGCAGGTCGGGTCGCTGGTGCCGCGCAGAGCCGTCGAGCTGGCGATCCAGATCGCCCACGGCCTCGCCGCCGCGCACGCGAAGGACATCGTCCACCGCGACCTGAAGCCGGAGAACCTCTTCATCACGAAGGACGGCACCGTCAAGATCCTGGACTTCGGCCTGGCAAAGCTGAGACCCGAGCGACCCGAGCCAGCCGTGGTAGGGGACGCCACGACCCGGATGAGCGACACCTCGCCCGGGATGGTGCTCGGCACCACGGGCTACATGTCCCCGGAGCAGGTGCGGGGGCAGCCTGCGGATCAGCGCTCCGACATCTTCGCCTTCGGGGTGGTGCTGTACGAGATGATTTCGGGGAAGAAGGCTTTCGTCCGGGACAGCGTGGCCGGCACGCTTAGCGCGATCCTCGAGCACGACCCTCCCGATCTCGCTGCGATCGGCCACCCGGTCGCCCCGGCGGTCGAACGCATCGTGCGGCGCTGCCTCGAGAAGAAGCCGGAGGACAGGTTTCACTCGGCGCACGACCTCGCGCTGGCGCTCGAGGCGGCCTCCACCGGCGAGCTTGCGGCCGCGCGACCCGGAACCCCGGCGCGGTCGCCCGTCCGCCGGCGGTGGCTCGCCGCGGCCGGGGTGGCTGTCGCGGTGCGCGCGGGCGCCGCCTGGCTGGGCCTGCGCGGCGCCCGCACGCACGGGCGCGTCCAGTTTGCGGGAGGGGGTCGGCTGAACCTGCTGCTCTCGCTCTCGGAGCCCGTCCTCGCGCAGGCCCTGTCGAGCGACGGGAAGATGCTCGCGTACGTCCTCGAGACACAGGGCCAGTCCGACCTCTACGCGATGCGCGTCGCCGGCGGCGCCAGGCTCCGCCTCACCAACGACCCTGCGCGCGAGAGCTCGCCGGAGTTCTCGCCGGACGGCGAGAGGATCGTGTTCACCCGTTTCTCACCTGGTGGCGAGGCACCCGAGATCTGCGCAATGCCCACCCTGGGCGGCGACGTCACGCCGGTCCTCGCGGGGGGTATGCACGCGTCCTGGTCTGCCGACGGGAGCCGGCTCGCCATTCTCATGTGGCGCCCCCCGGAGCCTCAGACGCTGGTCACGGTGGACGCCGCCGGACGGGATCTCAAGGTGCTGCTCCGCGGCGACTCGGTTTATCCGTTCATCAAGAGGTTCTCCTGGTCGCCCGACGGTTCCTCACTCGCGGTTGCCCGCAGCACGGGCGGCATGGCGAGCGAGATCTGGCTGGTGCCCACGGGTGGTGGACAGGCGCGGAAGCCGTGGACCGACCCGCCCGGGGTGTTCAGCGGAGACCCCGGGTTCGCCGCCGACGGCTCGGGCATCGTGCACGTCTCGAACCGTGGCGGCGCCGAGAACATCTGGTTCATGCCCCTCGGCGGCGGTACGCCCGTGCAGCTCACGAGCGGGCCCGGCCCGGATACTCAGCCGAGCGTCGCCCGGGGCGGTGGCGTCTCGTTCATGAACGTCCGCGACCGGACCGGGATCTTCATCTGCGATTTGGCCAGCGGCGAGAAGCGGGAGCTGGCATCTCACTCGGGCCCGCTGTGGGCGCCCGCTTTCTCTCCCGACGGGGAAGAGGTCGCTTACAGCCGCGCCGAGGCGGACGGCTCCTGGCACATCTGGGTCGTGTCGGTGGGCGGCGGCGAGCAGCGCCGGCTGACGTCGTCCGCGCTGCCGGAGGTCTACCCGCGCTTCTCCCGGGACGGGAAGTGGGTGATCTACTGCACATGGAGCCCGCAGGCCGACCGGATCTGGCGGGTGCCGCGCCGCGGGGGGTCTCCGGAGCCGCTCACCCCGCAGGGAAACGAGGACGACCAGTACGCCGACATCTCGCCGGACGGCAGGTGGCTCGCCTTCAGCCGCACCGAGCACGGCGAGGCTCGAATCGTCCGGCAGGAGATCGGGAGCAGCACGGCGCGCCCCGTCTCGAAAAGGCTCTCCACGGTGCCGCGGTGGTCGCCGGACGGGCGCTGGATCGCTTTCGCTCCGGACCGGTCGGACGCCGGCGGCATCTTTGTGGTCGCTCCGGATGGTGCCGGGGAGCGCCGGATCAGCGACACGGGTGGCTGGCCGGTGTGGTGGCCGGAAGGGAGTCGCCTGGGGTACAAGGTTCTCGGGTTCGACGACCTCCAGCGGATCGGGGTGGTTGACCTCGCCTCCGGTTCCAGGATCGAGGTCCCGAGACTGCCGGTGGTGGGCCCGAACTCCCCGTTCGACATCTCGCAGGATGGGCGCCACCTCGTCATCACCGACGCCACGACCTTGGCCAGCGAGGTCTGGCTGCTGGAACCGCGCAGATGATGCCGGCCCGGACCCGCGGGGCGGGAGGTGTCGCGGGTGTCGGCCGGGGACGGTTGGAATAGAAGTGGCTCCGTGACGTGTTATGGTCTCCGGAGTCTCGATGATCGGCGAGCAACCACGCTGCGAATTCGATCCGGACACGCTGGTGTCGCGTGTCGATCTGACCATTCCGGGAGATGTCGGCGCGATCGGCCCGGCGGTGGAGAAGATCATGGCGAGCGTCCGCGAGATGGGGTGCGCTGCGGGCAAGGAGTTCGAGATCGAGGTGGCGCTGACCGAGGCGCTCGCCAACGCGGTGGTTCACGGTTGCGAGCACGACCCGGGCAAGGACGTGCAGGTGTGCGCCGGCTGCGACCCCGCGCGCGGCATCCTGATCGTGGTCCGCGATTCGGGGCCGGGCTTCGACCCGTCGCAGGTCCCGAACCCGGTGGTAGGGGAGCAGGTCTACCGCGAGGGTGGCCGCGGCATCTACCTGATCAACCGGCTGATGGACGAAGTCCAGTTCGGGCGCGGCGGCACCGAGATCCGGATGCTCAAGCGCTAGAGCCGCGCCCGATCTGTCATCCTGAAGGAGCCCGCCGCAAGCGAGGCGACCGAAGGATCTCACCAAGCCAGCAGTGCGAAGGGATTGGTCAGCCGGTCGGACCCGAGGATGACATGCCGGCCGGGCGCGGGCGCGCGGGCGCGCGGGCGAGGCGGGCGGGCGAGGGTGCCCGCGCCACTGTTTTGGATCGTGTGGCGCGGCTGCCCTCAGCCGCGCGCCTCTCAGCTTCCCAGCTTCTCTCTCAGGCGGCGAAGGCGCCTGAGGTCGGGCAGGTCTTTCTCCCGCCTGCCGGAAGCCTCCTTCATGGCGATCAGATCGTCCAGGCTGGCGAAGTGCGTCGCAACGCCCTGGAATGAACCCTCCACTCGGCGTCTCGCGACCTGCTCCCAGCTCACGCCCGGAACCTTTGAATGGACTTCAACCCGGAGCAGCCCACCGAACGAAAAAATGTCGCCTGAGATGAACTCCTCCGCGGTGAACTTCGGCTCGAACCCACCCCACTGCTGCACCGCGTGCCGCACGCGTTCTCGATGGTCGGCTCGATCAGGACGTCGATGTCACGCGTGGTCCGGTACGGAAGGTGGTACATCACGGCCATGCCCCCGATCACGACGTAGGCCGCGCCTTCTCTGTTGAGCGCATCCAGGAAATCGGCAAAGTCCTGCGTCATGGGATAGCCCCCGGTCCAGCCACAGCCGGTACACGGCGTTTGCGAGTGCGAGTCCTGCAGCGATGCGCTCCTCGGCAGTTGCTTGCAGCGCGTCTTCGACCTCGCGCTCGATGAGACGGTCCTCTGTCTCGTCGAGAGGGAGGCGCTGCTGGCGCATCGCTTTCTCGCGCATCTCTCGCATGTGATTGAGATCCTAGCAGGTTAGCGGCCGCCTGGCAAGCTATGAGTGGTTGGCAGGACCGCCGTCGGCTGGTCCTTCCGAACGCGCGGCCGGCCTCGCTTCGCTCGCGCGGGCGAGGCGGGCGGGCGAGGGCGCCCACCCCACTGTTTTGGATCGTGTGGCGCGGCTGCCCTCGGCCGCGCGCTGCACAGAGACAACGGTGCCCCGCATCACGCGGGTCCCGGAAGCCCACATCGTGCGGCCATGTATAATATTTACAAGGAGAAACGCCGAGCCCAGCCGGGCACGGAGTTCGGTGCGTTCAAGGCTGCGCCCGGGCCGGCGTGAATACCAGCAATTTACTGTAAGGGTGAAGGGGAGCACATGCGCTTGAGAGGGGGAGGTCGCTTACCTCATGGAACCTGGTGAAGGATCCGGTCGGCGCGCGAAGTTGGTGGCACGGAGTTTGCGCACCGCGCGCGCCCGGCGCGAGCGCAACCTGAAGGACCCGTGGACCCTCGGAGAGTTCGTCCGCAACCTGCAAGAGGGGGTCTACATCACCACCATCGAGGGCAAGATCCTCGACGCCAACCCCGCGTTTCTGCGCATGTTCGGCGTGAAGTCGCTGGAAGAACTGCGAGAGTACACGGCCGAACAACTGCTGGTGAATCCGGAGCGCCGGCAGGAGGAGCTGGCCGCGATCAGCAGGGACGGATCGGTACGCGAGTTCGAGATCGACATCCGACGCCCGGACGGCGAGGTGCGCACCGTTCTCGACACCGCCTACCAGGTCACCGACCCCGAGACGGGCGAGACGCTGTACCACGGCATCCTGATCGACATCACCGAGCGGGCGCAGCTGGAGCAGCAGCTCCTCCGGGCGGCCCTTCGCGACCCCCTCACCGGCTGCTTCAACCGTCGCTTCCTGAGCGACATGGAGCGGGCGCTCGATCCCCAGGAACAGGAGTGGGGCGCGATCGTCATCGACATCGATAACTTCAAGGACTACAACGACCGCTACGGCCACCACATCGGCGACCGCGTCCTGATGCGGGTCGCCCGGTTCCTGCTGAGCCTGGTGCGCGCCGAGGACGCAGTGATTCGCATCGGCGGCGACGAGTTCCTGCTGCTGCTGATCGGGGCCACACCCGAGGCCACGGAAGAGGTCGCGCAGCGGCTGCGCAAGACCGGCCCCGGGGCCGTGCCGGTGTCCGTCTCGGTCGGCTGGGCCGTGCGCCGAAGCGGGGAGAGCCTGGAGGACACGATCCGGCGCGCCGACCGCCAGCTCATCCAGATCCGCGTCAAGGAGCGCCAGCCCCGCTCCCGGCGGAGCGGCGGCCGCCGCCTGCCCCCGATATAGGCGTCTCCGAACGCCGCCGCGCGAAGCACCGAGGCCCCCTTGCGGGTGTCTCGACCCGGGAAAGGTCGGCTTCTGACCGGTTGGCTGTACAATGGCGATCCCGGCCGAACATCTGCGCGGCTTCGAACGCACCCGGGTAGAGGAGGGGTAGGGCCATTCCAGCGAAAGTCTTCGTCGGTAACCTGAGCTTCCGCACCACGAAGGAGGAGCTCACAGAGTTGCTCTCCGCGGCGGGAACGGTAGTGGACGTCTACATGCCCGCCGACCGCGCGACCGGCAAGCCGCGCGGCTTCGCCTTCGTCGAGTTTGCGACCGAGGCCGAAGCGAACGAGGCGGTCCGGCAGTTCAACGGCCGGGATGTCGGTGGGCGGACGCTTAAGCTGAACCTCGCCGAGGAGCGTCCGCAGCGCCGCCCCGGGCCGCGGCCGTTCGGACCGCCCGAAGCCGCTGCCGGGCCGAGCTTCTTCGCCGTCGAGGGACGGTTCTCCAGGCCCAAGGGAAGCCGGCGGGGCACGCGCGGGCGCAAGCGGTCCCTCTAGGCAGTTCCGAAGCGTCACGTCGACCGCATGGCAGTCATTGCGAGGCGCCCGCGCATCGCGCGGGGGACGAAACCGTAGCCGCGAGCGCCCCGCGTCGTCTGGGGCGCGTGGCGGAATCCCGGCGAGAGCGCCACGCCTGCCGCTCGCGACGCTCGCGGCCGGCTCGCGATGACGAGGGCGGGGCCTCGCGCCCCGCCCGTCTCTAGTTCCTTGTTCCCCTCACCCCGCCCGCCCCACGCTGGGTGGGGTTTCCCTACCGGCCGTTCGGCGGATAGGGCGGCATCAACGGCGGCGGTGGCGGGAGCGTCATCGGGTTGGCGTTGATCTTGTCCATGACGAACTTGATCGCCGTTTCGAGCTGGGCATCCCTGCCCGCCATCTCGTCGCCGGGGAGGTTGTCCACCTCGATATCCGGGTCCACCCCGTGGTTTTCCATGACCCACTGCGAGTCGAGGCCGTAGAGGCTGTCTTCGGGGATCGTGACGTAGCCGCCGTCGGAGAGCGGCCAGTAGCCGCGGATGCCCCGCACGCCGCCCCACGTCCGCTCCCCGATCAGCGGGCCGAGGCCGTACTTCTTGAAGTAGTACGGGAAGATGTCGCCGTCCGAGGCCGAGAAGTGGTTGAGGAGGCAGGCCATGTGGCCGTGCAGCATCTGCTGCGGAATCGGGAACGGCACGCCCTGGCGGTTGACGTCCATGCCCACGAGCACGCGGCGCAGGCGCTCCAGCACGATCTGATCGATAAAGCCGCCGCCGTTGTACCGAACGTCCACGATCAGTCCCTGCTTGCGGACCTGCGGGTAGAACTGACCAATGAACTGGTTCATCCCTTGTTCGTCCATGTCGGCGAGGTACAGGTAGCCGATCTTTCCGCCGGAGGCCCTGTCAACCTTTTCGCGGTTGTGATCGATCCACGCCTTCATGCGCAGGTTCAGCTCGTCGGTGATCGGCTTCACGGTGACGTCGCGGCGGTTCTTTCCCGCGGCATCGTCCGCCACGGTGAGCGTGACCGTGCGTTCGAGCGTGTTGACGAAAAGGCTGTCCGGGTCGGTCGGCACGCGCAGCTCGTGACCGTCGACCGCCAGGAGGTAGTTGCCTTCTTTGACGTTGATCCCGGGCTCGGTGAGCGGCGAGCGGTAGGCCTCGTGGGCATTGTCGCCCGGGTAGATCCTCTTGACGAAGTAGCGGCCCGCTTTTTCGTCGACGCCGAAGTCAACACCGAGCAGCCCGGTCGGCACACGCTTTCCGCGGGGCTCGTCGCCGCCGCCGACGTACGTGTGGGAGTTCCCGAGCTCACCGATCATTTCCCCGATGAGGTAGTTGAGGTCTTCACGGGAGGTGACCCGCGGCAGCAGCTTCGCGTAGGCGTCGCGGATTCGCGACCAATCCACGCCGTTCATCTCGGGGCTGTAGAAGAAGTCACGCTCGAGCCTCCACGCCTGGTGGAACATCTCGTTCCACTCGGCGACCGGATCGATGAGCGCCTGCATGTGTGAGAGGTCGAGGTCCTTGGGCTTCGCGTCGCCCTCCGCCTTGCCCTCGGCTGCCGTGCTGCTGATCGCGTACGCGTCCTTTTTCTTGGTGATGACCGCCGTTGCGTCGGCACTGAGCGAGTACCCGTCAATAGGGCTCAGCAGCACCGCATCCTTGCGCTTCTCCATGTCGAATGCGTGAAGCTCGGGCTCTTCGCCATGCAGCGCGGTTTCAAAGCTCAGGATCGGCGTGGTCAGGTAGAAGAGGCGTCCGCGCGTCGCGCTCAGGTGAGCGATCTCGCCGGCCGGAACGGGCAGCGGGACGACGCGGTCGGCGAGGCCCGCGAGGTCGATGTTTATGGGCGCACTGGCCCCGGGCTTCCAGGCTTCGACCTTGGGTTCGCCGTCCTTTTTTTCTTCCTTCGGTGTCCCTTCGTCGGAGCGCGGCGCGAACGGTGAGGGCTCGCTCGCCTGCAGCGTCGCGACGTAAATGCCGGCCATCTTGAGCGTCGCGACGTTGAACTCGCTCTCGCTAAACACCGGGTTCTCGTGCTTGAGGGCGATGAAGTACAGGTACTTCCCCTGCGGGTCGAACGTCGGATCAAAATCGCTGGTCCGGGCCCCGGTCACCTGGGTCGCGCGAGCCGAGGTCAGGCTGTAGAGGTAGATCTGGCGCAGGTCGTTGTCGGCCGCTTTGCTGTACGCCAGCCAGAGCGCGTCGGGAGACCAGGCGAAGTCGTGCATCTCGGCGCGAGGGTTCGAGTCAACGTTGGTCAGTTTCCGGTCCTGGACATTCAAGATCCAGAGGGCGTGCTCGCTGTCGGAGAAGGCGATCTTCTTGCTGTCCGGAGCCCACGCCGGGTCGTACAGGTACCCCTTGCGGCGGTCGGTGAGGATCTGCTCGGTGCCTGTTCCGTCTGCGGGCCGGACCGCGATCTCCGCCTCGCCGGTGCGGTCGGTCACATACGTGACCCACTTGCCGTCGGGTGACCACGCGGGGTACTGCTCGCGCACGCCCGAGGTCTGGGTCAGGTTGCGCGTGTTGCCGTGCTCCGCGGGCACGGTGAAAACCTCTCCACGGGCCTCGAAGAGGGCGCGCTTGCCGTTGGGGGCGATGTCGAACGACTGGATGGTCTTGGCGGCGTCGACCCACCGTTCCCTCGTGCGCACGACATCGGAGGGGATCGCGACCTCGATCCTGTTGAGTTTTTCAGAGGGAAGGTCGAGGATATAAAGCTCGCCGCCGCAGGCCAGCACGATCCCTGTGTCGCCGAGGCTCGGCCAGTCCACGTCGTAGTCCTTGAAGCTGGTGACCTGCCGGAACTGTTTTGTCTTGAGGTCGTGGACCCAGATGTTGAGGCGCTTCTCGGGGCCCCGGTCGGAGGCGAAGTAAACGGTGTCGCGGTACCACATCGGGAAGGTGTCGGTGCCCTTCCAATCGGTGACCTTCTGGGTCTCGTGGCTTGCGAGGTCGTAGATCCAGATGTCCTGGGCCAGGCCCCCGTAGTACCGCTTCCAGGTGCGGAAGTTGCGGAAGATCCGGTTGTAGGCGATCCTGTTGCCATCCGGGCTGAAAGAGGTCACGCCCCCCATGGGCACGGGAAACTGCGACGGGAAGCCGCCCTCTCTTGGGACCAGGAACAGCTGCCCGAACCAGGAGTTGTAGGTCGTTCGCCGCGACAGGAAAATGATGCTCTTCCCGTCGGGGGTCCACGTCACGACCATGTTGTCGGGCCCCCAGCGCATCGGCGCTTCCGGCACCACGTCGGAGTGGAACGTCAGCCGCCGCGCCAGGCCGCCCTCGGCGGGGATCACGTAGACATCTCTGTTGCCGTCGTACTCGCCCGTGAAGGCGATCTCCTTGCCATCCGGGGAGAAGCGCGGCATGAGGTCCATGCCCGGGTCGGTGGTGAGGCGCTGGGCCACGCCACCCTGGCGATCAACGCGCCAGAGATTGCCTCCCGCCTCGAAGACGATGGTGCTGCCGTGGAGGGTCGGGAAACGCATGAGAGCAGGCTGCGCAGCGCCGGTTGCCAGCGGCATTCCGAGCAGCGCGACAGCCAGAACGAGGAGGTTCACCAAACGGGTCCGCACCGTCCAGGGAAGGTCATTGTCAGAGAATCCACGTGGTGCTTGGTGCATCGGAGTCTCCCTTCGAATTCGAGTCGCTGATCCTGCGGCCACGTCTCGCATCAGGTCCCGCATCATAGGCCATCTCTGCTTTTGATGCGAGATTGCTGGGCGCGATGGACGCGTGCGCGGCATGGCTCCGGCAACGGGCGGGCGGGGCCTCGCGCCCCGCCCGTCTCCAGTTCCTCGTTCCCCTCACCCCGCCCTCTGCCTGGGGGAGAGGGAGCACGACTGAGGGCGGGGACTCGCCCCGCCCTTTACTCGTCTACCCTGACCCTCACCCGACCCCTCTCCCGCACGCGGGAGAGGGCCAGTGAGGGCGGCTTCGCACCATCTACGCGTGCTTTTTGGCGAAGTCCTCCATGAACGCCACGAGGGTCTCGATCTGGTCGACGGTCACCGCGTTGTACATGCTCACGCGGATGCCGCCCAGGTCGCGGTACCCCTTGAGGCCCACCATGCCGGCGGCCTTGGACTCCTTGACGAACGTGTCGGTGAGCTCGTCGTTGGGGAGGAAGAAGTCCACGTTCATGTAGGAGCGGTCGTCCTTCACCTTGACGTGGCCCTTGTAGAACTCCGGGTACTTGTCGATGCACCCGTAGAGCAGCTCGCCTTTCTTGAGGTTGTTCTTGTAGATCGCGTCCAGGCCGCCGATCGACTTGTTGTAGGCGAGGACGTTGCGCAGGATGTAGATGGAGAGGCAGGGCGGGGTGTTGTAGAGGGAGTTCTTGTCGGCGTGGATCTTGTACTGCAGCATGCTCGGCAACTTGTCCGAGCAGGCCGCCAAGAAGTCGTCGCGGATGATGGCCACGACGAGGCCCGAGGGCCCGAGGTTCTTCTGGGCGCCGGCATAGATGAGACCGAACGGCTTGACGTCGAACGGCCGCCACATGAAGTCGGACGACATGTCGGACGCGAGCGGAATGCCGCCGGTTGAGGGACAGCTCTTCCACTGCGTCCCGAAGATCGTGTTGTTGGAGCAGAGGTGCACGTAGGCGGCGTCGGGGTTGACCTTGATCTCGTCCTTGCGCGGCAGCCGGGCGAACTTCTCCTCCTCGGTGGAGGCGATCACGCGGGCGGCATCGCCCGCGACGATCTTGGCCTCCTTGTACGCCTTCTTGGCCCACTGCCCGGTGATGATGTAGTCGGCCTTGCGCCCGGAGTGGAGGATGTTCATCGGCAGCATGGCGAACTGGAGGTTGCCGCCCCCTTGGAGCAGCAAGATCTTGAAGTTGTCGGGGACGGCGAGGAGCTCCTTGACGAGCGCGATCGCCTCGTTGTGCACCGCGTCGTACTCCTTGGCGCGGTGGGAGATCTCCATGACCGACATCCCGGTGCCCTCGAAGTCCAACAGCTCGGCCTGCGCGCGCTCGAGGGCGGGTAGCGGCAGGGCGGCGGGACCTGCGTAGAAGTTGATGACTCTCTTGCCCATCTCAGCCTCCTTGCGTCACGGTCCGATGTGGGGCCGGCGCTTCCTGCAGTGCAGGACTGGCACGCGCGGGGCGCGTGCCCCACGGGTTCTTTCGGACCCCGTTCATTTCTTGCTCCGCTCCTCGAGTAGCGTGACGACCTCGTTGCCGATACGCAGCAGGTTTTCTTTTGAGCTGGCCCCGATGTGCGGGGTCATGAGCACGTTGGGCGCCGAGAGCAGCGGGGAGGACGGGTCGGGCGGGTCGGAGTACCAGACGTCGGTGGCGTAGGCGGCTACCTTGCCGGACTTGAGCGCCTCGGCCAGATCCGCCTCGAGGATGCACTTGCCGCGGCCGGTGTTCACGATAACGACCCCGTCCTTCATCCCGGCAATCGCATCCTTGTTGATCATGTTCTTGGTCTCGTCGTTGAGCGGCACGTGGAGGGAGAGGTAGTCTGCCTGGCGCAGCAGCTCCTTGAGGCTGGGCACCAGGATCGCGACGTCGGAGCGCTTCACGTACGGGTCGTAGGCCAGGACCCGCATCCCGAAGGCCGCGGCGCGCTTGGCCACCTCACTGGCAATGCGCCCGACGCCGACGAGCCCCAGGGTCTTCTGGTACAGCTCGGTGCGCTTGATCTCTTTCTTGAGGAACTTACCTTCCTTGAGTGCGTTGTGTGCCTCGATGAGGCGGTTGGGGACGGCCAGCATGAGGGCGAAAGCCAGCTCGGCCACCGCCACCGAGGAGGCGGCCGGGGTGTTCTTGACCTCGATGCCGCGCGCCTTGGCCGCGGGCTGGTCGATGTTGTCGAGGCCCACGCCGCCGCGGATGATCATCTTCAGCTTCGGGGCGCCGGCGATCCACTCGGCGGTGCATTTGGTCTTGGAGCGCACCAGCGCGACCTCGGCCTCCGGGAGCCGGGCCACGTCCTCGGTGACCTCCCCGAACTTCTTGAGGCGATCGGGGAGCGACTTGTCGAAGGCGTCACAGATCAGGATCACCATTGCGACCTCCCTTTCACGCGGAGCACGCGGCCCCGCTCACCACGTGTCCAAGGTCCGCACGAGGAGCCCTGAGCGGAGCTTGGGTTCGAACCAGGTGGACTTCGGCGGCATCACGAGCCCCGCGTCGGCCACCGACATGAGCTGGTCGAGCGAGGTCGGGAAAAGGGCGAACGCCGCCGCCCACCCTTCTTTGACGCGCCGCTCCAGCTCGCCGAGGCCCCGGATTCCGCCGACGAAGTCGATGCGCTTGTCGGTGCGGGGATCGGCGATGCCGAGGACCGGCGCGAGCAGGTTCTCCTGGAGGATCGCAACATCCAGCGAGCGCACCGGGTCGCCGGCCGCGAACGTGCCCGGCTTGGCCTCAAGCCGGTGCCACTTCCCGCCGAGGAACATGCCGAAGCGCCGCGGGGCATCGGGGCGCGGCTCGGAGGCCGGCGCCACCGTGAACTTCTCTCCCACCTTCTTGAGGAGCTCCTTCTCCGAAAGCCCCCCGAGGTCCTTGACCACCCTGTTGTAGTCCATGATGCGAAGCTGGTCGTGGGGGAACAGCACCGCCAGGAAGTAGTTGTAGGGCTCGTCGCCGCGGTGCTCGGGGTTGGCGGCCTTGCGCTCGAGGCCGACCCTGGCGGCGGACGCCGCGCGGTGGTGGCCGTCGGCGACGTAGAGGGCCGGCACCCTGCCGAACGCCGCCCTGACCTCCTCGGCCTGCTCGGCCGGCACGATCCACACCGTATGGGCGATGCCGTCGGACGCCACGAAGTCGTAGATCGGAGAACCCTTGCGGACGGCTTCCAAGATCGCGTCGATGTCGGCGCGCTTTCGGTAGGTGAGGAAGACCGGGCCGGCGTTGGCGTTGAGCTCGTGGGTGTGGCGGGTGCGGTCGTCCTCCTTGTCCTTTCGCGTCAGCTCGTGGCGCTTGATCAGGCCGTCCGCATACTCCTGGCAGCTCGCCGCGACCACCATGCCCGCCTGCACGTGGTCGCCCATGCGCTGCTGGTAGACGTAGAAGCACGGTTCCTTTTCGCGCACGAAAACGCCGGCGCCCATGAACCGCCGGAGGTTGCGGGCGCCGGTGGCGTAGACGCGGTCGTCGTAGAGGTCTACTTCGCGCGGCAGGTCGATCTCCGGCTTGTTGACGTGGAGGAAGGAGATCTCGTTGCCCTCGGCCATCTTCCGGGCCTCCTCGGAGCTGATCACGTCGTAGGGGGGTGAGGCGACGCGAGCCGCCAGCTCGGGGCGGGGCCGCAGGGCCCGGAAAGGACGGACGTCGGACATCGGCCAACCTCCGGTGCCGCAGAGCCGGCTTCCAGCGTGAAAGTTATCACGAAGTCGCTTGCCCCACCATCCCCCACCGTGGCATCAGGCATGTCCCCCAACCCGCCCCGGCAGGCCCGCTTTCGTGGTACAAGATCGCATGGCCTCGGGCAGCCGCGCGCGGGCGATCGCACGCCTCTTCGTGTTTGCCGTGGGCTCCTGGCTGGTGGTGGCCTCGCCGCAGCGCCCCTCCGCGTCCTGGCGCTGACCCGAGGCGCGCGCTATCCTTTTGAGGAGGTGTGGGAACGAGTATGACTGGGGTCATCGAGCAGCTGAGGGGGGAGGTGAGGGAGCTGGCCGTGAAGCACGGCGTGCGCAGGCTCGCTGTCTTCGGCTCCGCCGTCACGCCGCGGTTCGATCCCGCGAGCAGCGATATAGATTTCCTCGTTGAGTTCCGCACCATGCCGCCTGCCAAGCGCGCCGACGCGTACTTCGGTTTGCTCGAGGATCTCGAGCGCCTCTTTGGAAGGCCGGTTGACCTGGTCGAGCTATCAGCGTTGCGCAACCCCTACATCCGGCAGGCCGTTGAGGCGAGCCGGGTCGTCCTCTATGAAGCAGCCTGAAATCCTCGCGTTCCTCTCGGACATCTCGCGCGCCAGCGACCTCATCCGTGGCTTCACCTCGGGTAAGACACTTGCCGATTACCTCGCGGACCCGATGCTCCGGTCTGCGGTGGAGCGCCAGTTCGAGATCATCGGCGAGGCACTCAGGAGGGCGATCGCCCTCGACCCGTCGCTCGGGGAGCGGATCGCCGACGCAGCCAGGATCATCGCCTTCCGCAACCGCCTGATCCACGGCTACGCCACGGTCTCGGACGAGGTGGTATGGGGAGTGCTGGAGGGTAGCCTGGAGCGCCTCCAGCGCGAGGTTCGGTCGCTGCGGACAGACACCGGCAAACCAGGGTAAGGTCAACTCAGGCAAAAGAGCGATTGCCATAGGTTCATTCTCACCCGCCCTAGGCTTGAGGCTTGCTCACCAACCAACTGCCGCGGGGGGGGCCGCGCCATTCCGCCCGCCCGCCCGGCGCTCCGGACCCCCGGGGCCCCTCCGCTCGCCGGGAGGGAACCCCGGCTCGCTCGGCGAACCCGGCTCGAGGTTTGAACGAAACATGCAAGTGGGTCTGTGTCTGCTCAAGCCCCAAGCCCCAAGCTTCAAGCCTGCTTCTGTGGTACAAGATCGCATGGCCTCGGGCAGCCGCGCGCGGGCGATCGCACGCCTCTTCGTGTTTGCCGTGGGCTCCTGGCTGGTGGTGGCGCGGGCGATCTCCGCGGTGCTCTCGGGGTTCCCCCAGCGTTGGCCGCGCACCGCACCGCACAACTCGCGCTGGGCGCGATTGGGCCAGCGGTGCCTGGGAATCAGGGTCCGCCGCGTCGGGGAGCTGCCGCCGCCCGGGTCGCTCGTCGTCTCCAATCACTTCGGCTACGCGGACGTCGTGACGATCGGCGGGCTCTTCCCCTGCGTGTTTGCTGCCCGCCACGACATGCGGCGCTGGCCGCTGTTCGGCGCGCTGGCCGCCTCGGGGGCAACGATCTTCATCAACCGGCAGCTCAAGCGGGCCGGCGCCCGCGGGGTGGCGCAGGTGGCGGCGGCGCTGGCCGTAGGCGCAACGGTCCTCGGCTTCCCCGAGGGCACGTCCACGGACGGTGCGGACCTGCTGCCGTTCCGAAGCGGGATCTTCCAGGCCGCGGTGGATGCTCGGGCGCCCGTGGTGCCTGCGGCGGTGCGCTACGTGGAGCTCGACGGCAAGCCGATCACGGCCGAAGACCTCGACGTGGTGGCGTGGTTCCGTGGCGAGAGCTTCCTCGGCCACGTGCTGCAGCTCGCCTCGCATCGTTTGGTCCTGGCCGAAGTTCGGTTCGGGGAGCCGCTTCGGCCGCCGCACGCGAACAGGCGGGCGCTGGCGGCTGCCGCGGAAGCCCGCGTGCGGGAGCTGCGCGGGATGCCGCCTCGGCGCGAGGGGACCGAGAGGGGAGCAACGGCATGACGGAGTTGACGGTCGGGATCGCTGTCCTTGCTGCGGTCATCGTGGTCCTCCTGCTGATCCAACTCGGCCGTACGATCGGCCAAGGGCGGGCGGTTCGGGAGGAGCTGGCGCGGGTCTCGCTGGCGCTGGCGCAGTCGCAGCGCGACGCCCTGGCGCAGGTTGGCGGCCAGCTCACCTCGGTTGTCGGCGACTTCCACCGGCGCCTGGCCGAGTTCGGCCAGCAGGTGCAGGGAGGACAGGCGAGCACCGGCGAGGCACTCCAGAAGGGTCTGGAGGAGGCGCGCCGCACGCTCGCAGCCCAGCTCGAGGGATTGGTTGGGACAGTCAACGCTCAGCTCGCTAGTTCGCGAGAGCTCTCCGGGCAGCAGCTCGAGGGCGCCACCAAGGTCTTTGGGGAGCTGAAGGGCCAGCTCGGGCAGGTGGCGGAGATGGCCGTGCGAATGGAGGCGCTGGGGCGCGAGATCGAGGAGCTGCAGGGGATCCTCAAGGCCCCCAAGCTGCGGTGCAACCTGGGTGAGGCGCAGCTGGAGGAGTTCCTGCGCCAGGTGCTGCCGCGGTCGTTCTGGGAGACCCAGTACACGTTCGGCGACGGGCAGACGGTGGACGCGGTGATCCGGCTACGCGACCACCTGGTGCCGGTGGACGCGAAGTTCCCCCTGGAGTCGTTCCAGCGGCTGCTCGCAGCGGAGGACGACGCCGCTCGTGGCGCCAAGCGGAAGGAGTTCGACCGGGCCGTCAAGGGGCGCATCGACGAGATCGCCAAGTACATCCGCCCTGGCGAGGGCACGTTCGAGTTCGCTCTCATGTACGTCCCCGCCGAGGCGATCTACTACGAGATGATCGTGCGCGACGACACCCCGGGTGAAGGCGTGCCGCTCCTCGCGTACGCTCTCGGAAAGCGTGTCGTGCCCGTGTCGCCCAACTCGTTCTTCGCCTACCTGTCCACCATAGCTACCGGGCTGAAGGGGATGCAGGTGGAGGCGCGGGCGCGCGAGATCCTGGCGGAGCTGGGCCGCTTGCAAACGGAGTTCGGCAAGTTTGGCGAGGTTTTCCGGCTGGTTGGGACTCACATCGGCAACGCTCAGAAGAAGTACGAGGAGGCCGAGAGGCTGGCGGGCAGGGTGGGGGACCGCCTGCAGGCGGTGACCGAGCGCGAGCCGGAGCCTCCTCTGCAAGGCAGCGACGCCCCGCCGCTCCCTGAAAAGACCTAGCAGTTGGATCGCGTGCCGTCGTTTGCCTTGGCTGGTTCCTCGCGCCTCGTCCCTTTCATGGTTTCTGCTACCGTTCGTGTTGATGGGGCGGCTGGCCTCACGTCTGCGGCATACCTTCCGCGCGCTACGGCACCGCGGCTTCCGCGTGTACTGGGTGGGGCAGTGGGTTTCGGTGAACGGCTCCTGGATGCAGACGACCGCCCAGGCCTGGCTCGTCTACCGCCTCACCGACTCGCCGCTGGTGCTGGGCGTGCTGTCCGCGGCGCGCTTCGGCCCGTCGCTGCTGGGCGCACCTTTCGCGGGGGTGATGACCGACCGGTTCCCGCGCCGCCTGCTGGTGCTGCTGACCCAGTCGGCCAGCCTGGTGCAGGCGAGCCTTCTTGCGGCGCTCACGCTCTCGGGCGCGGTCAGGGTCTGGCATGTGCTTGCTCTGGCGTTCCTCCAGGGGATCGTGGACACGCTGGACATGCCGGCGCGCCAGACCCTGCAGGTGGACATCGTGGGGATCGAGGACCTGCAGAGCGCGGTCTCGCTCAACTCCTCGGCTTTCAACGCCGCCCGCATGCTGGGGCCCGCGCTTGCCGGCGTGCTGGGGGCGGCCTACGGCGAGGGGGTGTGCTTCGCGGTGAACGCGGCCAGCTACCTGGCGGTGCTGGTCGCGCTGCTGATGATCCGCACGCCACCCGCGGTCCTCGCGCCATCGGGCTCGATGCGCTCACACCTCGCCGAGGGGCTGCGCTACGCCTGGGGCGACCGGCAGGTGAGGCTGATCCTGGCTGGGGTGGCCGTGACCTCCGCCTTCGGTCTCTCCTACATGACCCTGCTGCCCGTGTTCGCGCGCGACGTCCTGCACGCCGGCGCACGCGGGTTTGGGGTGCTGATGGCGAGCGCGGGCCTGGGAGCCGTTTTCGGCGCTCTGGGTGCGGCGACGCGCAGCGGCACGCGGGGGACCCGCCTGGTCATGGCGCTTGGGCAGGGTGCGCTTGGCGTGGGCCTGGTGGGACTGGCTCTCACCAGGCACCTGGCGACGGCGACCGGCTGGCTGGTGTTTGTGGGGCTGGGCGTCGCCATCCAGCTCTCCACAACCAACGGCTTCCTGCAGACCACGGCCCCGGACCACCTCCGCGGGCGGGTGGTCTCGCGGTACATCTGGCTGTTCTCCGGGCGCGCGACGATAGGGGGGCTGGCTGCGGGCTGGGTGGCCGAGCACGTGGGCGCGCCGTGGACGGCGGCCGGAGCGGGGGCGGTGTGCGTGCTCTCCGCCCTGCTCATGGGGCTCGAAATGCCCTTCCTGCGGCGAGCGTTTGCGAGACCGGTGGGGCGGGCGGACGGGAGGAAACATTGAAAGTCGAGATCACCTACTGCCTGGTATGAAACTACGAGCCCAGGGCCGCCGGTCTGGCGGCCGAGCTCAAGAAGTCGTTCGGCGCGGACGCAAGGCTCGTCAAGGGGTCCGGCGGCATCTTCGACGTCGTCGTGGACGGGAAAAGGGTCTTCTCCAAGCACGATACCGGACGCTTTCCGGAGCCCGGCGAGATCGTCGCGTTGCTGCGCAAAGCCGCGGGCTGAAGGTCACGGCCAGAACCGCCACGGGGCCCCGCCCCTCGGCTAGAATGGCTGCGTGGGGCCTGCAAAGTCTCACCTGCCGCCCGCGAGGGTCGGCCTGGCGGTCAAGCTCTCGAGCCCCGAGGCGATAGCCCTCGGCAAGGACCTCCTTCGCGAGCTCGCCAGGCGCGGCGTGGAGGGCGTGGCCGAGGCGGAGTCGGCGTCCGCCCTGGGCGTCCCCCCCGGGCCCGTGCGCGCCGAGCTCGGCCGCCACGTGGACGCGGTGGTCGTGCTGGGCGGCGACGGGACGTTCCTGTCGGTGACCCGGGGGTGCCCGACGGCCACACCGGTGGCCGGGGTCAACCTGGGAACGCTCGGCTTCCTCACAGAGCACAGCCGCGAAGGGGCTTTTTCCCTTCTGGACGACTTGCTGGCGGGGCGAGCGATCATCGAGCAGAGGGACCGCCTTCGGGTCGTGGTGGGCGACGGCGCGGAGCGGCAGGAGTTCCTGGTGCTCAACGACGTGGTGATCAACAAGGCTGCCCTGGCACGCATCCTGACCATCAACGTGGAGATCGATGGCGAGTTCCTGTCCCGCTACCACGCCGACGGCTTGATCTTCGCAACCCCCACGGGCTCGACGGCCTACAACCTCTCCGCCGGCGGTCCGATCGTGCACCCCGGCCTGGCCGCCATGCTCATCACGCCGATCTGCTCCCACACCCTGCGCGACCGCCCGCTGGTCGTGCCGCTGGACCGGCGGGTGCGGGTGTGGTTGGACAGCGGCGACGAGGAGGTCTACCTGACCCTCGACGGCCAGCAGGGGCTGCCGCTTCCCGCCGACGCGAAGGTGGAGATCAGCGCCGCTACGGAACCGCTCTCGCTCATCCGCGACCGCACTGCGAGCTTCTTCTCGATTCTCCACCAGAAGCTCAAGTGGGGCGAGCGGGAGGGGTAGGGTGTTCCGGCGCCGTCCACATCTGACCCGGACCGCAATCGGGCTGCTGCTCGCTGTCGGCAGCTGGCTCGCGCTGGTGGCCCTGGCCGTCTGGACCCTCGAGCTTCCAACGACAAGAGCCTGGCTGGCGAGTCAGCTCTCGGAGCGGGTCGGCGCCGCCATCGGGCAGCCGGTGCGGGTGGCGGACCTTCGCCTGTCGCTGGTGCCCCCGCGCCTGGCCCTCAAGGGTCTCGAGGTTGGCCCCGCCACGGCACCCATGCTCAAGGTCGCGTTCGCGGAGGCGACGGTCGGCGATCTCAGGCTCGCCGACCGCGAGATCGGGGTGGACAGCCTGCGTCTGGTGGGAGTCCGTGTGGACGTGGAGTCCCCGCCGCCGCCCCGACAGACGTCCGGTGGCGGATGGCTCAGCGTGCTCGTGCGCCAGCTGGAGCTCGAGGACGTGCAGATCGCCAAGCTCGCAATCCCCGGTGGGCTGGTGCTCTCGGCGCGGGACGTTCAGGCGCGCTGGAACGGGACGCGGCGGAGCCCGATCAGCTCCGCGGTCGCACACGTCGGCTCGTTCACGCTCACCGTTCCGGACCTGGAGCCGATCTCCGGGAGCCTGATGGCGCGGGGCCGGAAGACCGAGAAGGGCTGGGAGCTCGGCCGCCTCCGGAGTCGTGGCAAGGATTGGTCACTGGAGGCCAGCGGGATGCAGGGCGGAGCCGCGGGACGCGCCGAGGGGACGGTGGAGCTGGAGCTCGCGGCGCTCGACCGCACGCTGCGAATCGGAACGGGCCTCGAGGGCAAGGTCGCGGCGCGTTGGCAGGCGACCGTCCAGGGCAAGGACTTCCGGGTCGACGCGTCGGTCTCGAGCCCGAAGGTCAAGCTGGCCGGCCTGGAGTTCGGGGACCTGAGCGGCGAGGCCCACCTCTCGCCCGAGGGCCTGGAGGCCACGGTCTTTCAGCTGACGTTTGCCGGCGGGAAGTTCGAGGGCTCGTACACGCTCGGAAACTTCGGCCCGTCCTGGCCCCACCGGATCGCGGCCCGCGGGCAGGGAGCGAGCATCGCCGCTTTCCTCAGGGAGCTCGGCGCCAGCGACGCGTGGCTCTCGGGGAAATGCATCGTGAACGCCGACGTGGCCTGGAACGGCGGGGCGTTCAAGCAGGGCTTCGGCACGGGTGTGGCGGAGATCCAGGCCGGCGACGGCGACGTGCCGGTGGCTGGAAGGGTCGTAGTCAGTCTCGAGGGGGACGGGGCCCTGGGCTTCGCCACCAAGGG